>PHAV01000023.1 GCA_002841765.1 Deltaproteobacteria bacterium HGW-Deltaproteobacteria-4
CCGGGCCGATAGAGGACTTTCACCACCAAGTCGCGATTCAGCCACCATAGCTGAATCGATGGCGCTTACACGCCACGCGCCCTGCCGGGCGCACCAAAAGAAAAGGGCCTAGCCATTTACGGCTAAGCCCTTGTTTTAACTGGAGGAGAGGGAGGGATTCGAACCCTCGGTACATTGCTGTACAACAGATTTCGAGTCTGTCACCTTCGACCACTCGGACACCTCTCCTCAAGAGGTTTTTAACAAACGGAGTCGTCGTTAGGGCGCATCCGTTCTAATCTTTTTGCGGCACGGAGTTTTTGAAAAAACTGACTCAAAAGGGTGCTGCATTCCCCGCCGAGAATTCCTTCAGTCGTTTCGACACGATGATTAAAACGTTCATCACCAGCAAAGTTATAAATCGAGCCAGCTGCCCCGACGCGCGGATCACGACAGCCGTAAACAAGACGCGGAATTCTCGCCAGAATAATTGCCCCCATACACATCACACACGGTTCAAGGGTGACATAAAGGGTGCAATCCAATAGCCGCCAAGAGCCCAGACTTATGGCAGCCTGGCGAATAGCGACCATCTCGGCGTGAGTCGTAGGATCCTGACTGATCTCCCGCAGATTGTAGCCCTGCCCGATAATCTGGCCGGCATGAACAAGAACCGCACCGATCGGCACCTCACCGAGTGACTGTGCCAACTGCGCCAGCCTGAGAGCTTCGCGCATAAACAAGTTGTCAACGGTCTCGACCACGGTCGTCATGGAGGTCTTCTTGTGCGATCCATCCGCTGAAGTCAGTGCGACAATCAAGACATGCATCAGATGGTCAGAGAAAAAGATTTTTAGCATGACCGTTTCGACAAAGACAAGATTTTTTTTATAAAAATCTTGCCTTGACGTTCATTAAACGCTCAGATACTGTAACTGTAAAACATGATTTGAAGGGTGTAAAATGGCTAAAAAAACAATCTTAATTATTGATGACTCAGCTTCCATGCGCGCCATTCTTGAAGATATGCTCACGGATGCCGGCTATAATGTCGTGGAAGCGGTCGATGGTTATGCAGGGCTTGAGCTGGTTAAAAAAACAAAGTTTGATTTAATTATTACTGATCTTTCCATGCCCGTCCTTGACGGCACGGCCTTTGTGCGTGAAGCGAAAAAGATGACCAGCTGCAAATTTGTACCGATTGTCGTTTTGACGGCAGAAGGAGACGCCGCCAAACTCGAAGAAGCAAAGAAGGCCGGAGCTTCGACTTGGCTGACCAAGCCCTTCAAAGAGAAGCAACTGCGGGCAGTACTCCAGATGGTTATCGGTTGATCCCTTGGAGCATTCGATGCCGCTAAAAACAACGGTGCAGATCTCACTGCGAGTGGCGGTCTTTGGTGACATAAATACTTTTATTCCGGTTATTGCCCCCCCCCTCATTACCCAAAAATGCCAAATCATCCCGGTCGACAACTCCCTTTCTCCTTTAGCTTTGCAGGAACTGCGTGCCGACTTTTGCATAATTGACCTTACGGAGCCGGCCCTAGCGGCCCATACCTTTATGCGCCGCCTCCCCACGGAGCTGCCGATCATTGCCGTGGTGGACGGTACGGGCCGGGAATTTGAGTTTGCGGAAATTTTCGACATACTCACACTCCCCATCGACGCCGTCCGTCTGGGGGAGGATATCGACTATCTGCGCTCCGCCGCCCGTTCGCATGCCCCGGCGTCCCTCCCCCCGACCGATTCAGAAATTGAGGAATTCTCCAATTTTTTTTCCGAAAAGTGCGGACTCCATTTCGACCGGCGCAATCGCAAGACCCTTGAACGCGGCATCCAGAGACGCATGCGTGTTGTTGCTGCGCCGTCAGTAGCCGCTTACTTCTCCTCCCTGCAGAATTTTCTCGATAGTCGGCAGGAATTTAAAAAACTGGTTGCCCTCCTGACTATTGGCGAGACTTCCTTCTTTCGCTTTGACCCCCATTTTACAGCACTTATTAAGCAAGTTATCCCCGAACTGATCAAACGCAACCAGACGTCGCGCCGCTTGCGTATCTGGTCGGCGGGCTGTTCGACAGGAGAGGAGGTTTACTCTCTGGCCATCACTCTTCTCGATCATTTTCCACAACTTGCAGACTGGGACATCAGCGTGCTCGGCACCGATATCAGCCATCAGTCTCTGGCGGTCGCACGACAAGGAAATTTCCAGGAACGCACCCTGCGCAATGTGCCCCCTGGACTTTTGGCGAAGTGGTTTAGCAAAGACACAAAGGGTTGGACTGTGGCTGAACGCCTCCGTTTACTGACTCGCTTTGGTTTCCTGAATCTGCAGAGTGAGACCTACCCGGATCCGAAGAATGGGACCACTGAATGCGATCTGATCTTCTGCCGCAACGTCATGATTTACTTTCGCCCGGAAACGGTTCGGGCGGTGGTAGGTCGCCTGCGCCGCGCCTTACGCCCCGGCGGCTACCTCTTTTTAGGACATGCGGAAACCCTGGGAACAGGGTTTCTTGACTTTGTACGCTACCAACACCACGGCGGCACCTATTACCGTGCCGGTGGCGAAGAAGAAATAGACCGTGCGGAGCAGGACAATGCTGCTCAGGATGAAAATGAAAATAAACCACAGTTTATTTTATTCGAAAAAACAGATAATTATAGACAGATATTCCCTTCTATTGCCCATAAAGTGAAAGAAACAAGTGGCATAATTACCACCGATAAAGTAAACAGTAAAACACTGTCACTAAAAAGTTCGGCCAGCATCACCCCGCCAATGGGCACCGTCAACCAGTTGCTTGATCAGGGATTCTCCCTTGCCGACCAAGGTCGTCTTGATGAAGCCTTCTCCCTGTGCCAGCAGATTTTGCATTCGGATGATCTTTCTTCCCGTGCTTACTTTCTGCGGGGACTGATTCACGACCAACAGGGACGAAGCCTGGCGGCGATCGAAGATTTTCAACGCGTTATCCTGCTCGACCTTAAAGCGGTCATGGCCCACTACCATCTTGCTCACGTCTATCGCCGGACCGGACGCAAGACCGAGGCGTTGCGATCTCTGCAGACGACCGTGCGCCTCCTGACAAAGATGGGGGGGAAAGAGACCATCGCTGACGCCAAGGACTGGACGGTTACCGGACTCCTTGAGCGCTGCGGCGCAGAACTTAAACAGCTGGAGAAGTGACACTGCGGGCAAAGGACAACCTCATGAAACCAACAACAGAAAGATACGATATCCGCGGAATTCTCGAAGAGATGCGCGATGACTACCGACGGGCAGTTGAGATCGGCGAAGAAGAATTTGTCACCATAACGCGTGACTACGTAATTTTTGCCCTTGGCAATGAGCTTTACGGCATCGAAAGCCGTTTTTCCCGGGAAGTGCTGCGTTTGCCGCGCTTTGTGCCGGTGCCTCGACTGCCCGCACACTTTCTCGGCCTCTTTAATCTGCGCGGGGAAATTCACGCCATCACCGACCTACGTCCTCTCCTTGGTCTCCCCCGGCAAGCTGTTGCACCCCGTTCTCAGGTCATTGTCGTCGAAGCGGTCGGCCTGACAACCGCCCTGTGTACCGATGGCGTCAAAGGAATTGCAGCGATTCCCCTGGACAGCATTGAACCGCTCCAGATAAATCTCCCCGGTCTCGGGAGTGAAGTCCTGAGCGGTCGAGCCCCTTACGGGAGTGGGACACTCCTCCTCCTTGACCTGGAGCGCCTCCTCGATCGACCGGAACTCGTCGTTGAAATCGTTTCCGAAGTGCTCTGACCCGCCCCCCCCATTTCGTTACACATTGATTCGCCAGCAAAGGATCGAAAAATGAATTTAAAAAACAGTATTTCGATGAAGATCGTTGCCTCATTAACCGCTGTCCTCGTTGTCGTTTGCGGCATCTTTGCGACCGTGTTGATCCGCCAGCGGACGGCAGTCCTCGAAGCCGACATGCTCCTGCGTGGTCGGACAATGGCAATCTTTGGAGCAGCAACCATGCGCCAGGTGTTGGAGCAGGCGATCAATAGCGGGCGCCTGACCGAAGCCCAGGTCTTTGACACCAACTATCGCAAGATCGTTGAGGGCCCTCTGGCCGGAGCCGCCATTCCGAAATACCATACTGAATATGACAGCTATCTCGATCAAGCGATCCTGCGGACGCAGGATACTCTGGTCGAAGAAGATGATGCCGTGGTCTTTGCCGTGCTTGTCGACAAAAACGGTTATCTGCCGGTTCACAACAGTAAGTATTCCCTCTCCTTGAGCGGCGATGACGCAAAAGACCAGGTTGGCAACCGCACCAAGCGGATCTTTGATGATCCGGTTGGACTGGCCGCAGGCAAATACACCGGCGCCGACAACAACAAGATCCTCCGTCAAATTTACAAACGCGATACCGGTGAGACGATGTGGGACATCAGCGCCCCGGTCTATGTCAACGGCAAGCATTGGGGCGGCTTCCGCATCGGCTATTCAATGACACGGATCGATGCTGCCGTCACCTCCTTGCGCAATGATATCCTCATTGGCATGGGAATGATTCTGCTCTTTTCGACCGTGACCATTGCTTTTGTCGTCACCCGCCTGGTCCGCCCCCTTAAGGAACTGACCGTCGTCGCCGACCGCATTGCCGCCGGCCACCTCAATGAAACCATCGACATCAAGAGCGACGATGAAATCGGCAAGTTGGCGAGTGCTTTCAACAAGATGACGCAGGTCATTGTCCGCAACCTGCGCAGCGAAGTCGAAAAGAGTGAACGGCTCATCGAAAGTGTCAAGGAGGCGATCCAGCAGCTTTCTTCCAGTGCCAGCGAAATAATGGCGATCTCGGCGCAGCAGGCAGCCGGGGCGAGTGGCCAGGCTTCAGCCGTACAGCAGGCAACGACCACTTCGGAAGAGATTGCCGTCACCGCCCGTCAGGTTGCCGAGAATGCCATCCTCGTCGAATCGCAGGCGCAGCAGGCGAATGCCGCCGGGCAGGTCGGGCGGAACGAAGCTGACAACGCCATGACCGGCATGGGCGAACTCAAGACCAGGATCGAATCGGTGGCGCAGGCAATGCTGCAACTCGGCGAAGATTCACAGAAGATCGGCGGCATCGTCGATATCATCGATGAAATTTCTGACCAGACCAATCTCCTTGCCCTCAATGCCGCGATCGAGGCGGCCGGTGCCGGCGAAGCAGGAAAACGTTTCTCGATCGTCGCCAATGAAGTTAAAAGGCTGGCGGAGCGAACCGCCGATGCTACCGGTCAGATCAAAAATCTCGTCAATGCCATCCAGAAAGCGACCAATGGCACGATTATGCTCACCGAAGAGGGGAGCAAGGGAGTCGACCGCGCCAGCGAACTGGTGGCGCGCGTCGCCGCTGCGCTGCAAGAGATCAGTCGCATGGTCCATGAAACGTCCGCAGCGGCGCGCGAGATCAAGTTCTCCACGCAACAACAGACGACGGCCAGCGAGCAGATGGCTGAGACGATTGCCGAAGTGCGGGATGTCGCCGCCCAGGTGGCGGTGAGCAGCAAAGAGACGACCCAGGCGATTGCCGAATTGACAGCATTGGCTGAGCGTCTTCAATCTCTGGTCGCAGAAGAGGTCTAGGTGAAGACGCGGAAATACATCGATCTCTTTGTCAAAGAGGCAAAAGAACATTTGGCAGCGCTGCGCAACGGCCTGCTGATCCTCAAGGATGAAGGATTTTCCGCCGCGCGCATTCATGATCTGTTACGCAGTGCCCACACCATCAAGGGCTCGGCGATGATGCTCGAACTTGATGATATCGGACGTATCTCCCATGTTATGGAAGATCTCTTCGGCGAAATCGAGCAAGGGAAGCGGCCCTTGACGCCAACGCTCATCGATCTTTTGGCTTATGCCACGGAAGCTCTGGACACACTGACCAAATATGCGCTCTCCGGAGAGAGCGTTGACCTTTCCCTCGATGCCCTGGTCGCCGCACTGCGCTCCGGCGCGGCACTGACCACCGCCGATATCACGCCGCTGGTTAGTGCCGCCCCCCCGGTCGAAGCCCTTCCTCTGGCAATGCTTACGGTGCGCGCCGACGTTGAGCAACTCGACCAGATCATCAACCATCTCGGTGAAGTCGCCATCACCCGCCATGCCTTTGAAGAACGGGGCAGAGAACTTCGCGGCCTCACCCGCGAACTCGAACAGTTTGTGCGCCAACTGAAGCGCGCAGAAAACGTCCGCTCTTTACGGGATATCCAGGGGCGCCTGGCCACCCTGACAACGGCCCTCGATGGCGATCTCGGCAATCTCTCTTATCTGACGCAAGAACTGCACCACAGTGCTATGGAGTTGCGCATGCTGCCCCTTTCGACAATTACCGACGATCTCGGTCACATGGCGCGGGGCCTGGCCCGCGAACAGGGCAAAGAGTTAAACCTGTCCATCAGTGGCGCCCAGGTCGAACTCGACCGGATGATGCTGGAAATCCTCAAACCGGTCCTGCTGCACATGCTGCGAAACGCCGTCGATCACGGTCTTGAATCGGCTGATGAACGCCTTCTGGCTGGCAAGAACCCGACCGGAAAAGTCGATCTTGTCGCACGCTATGAATCCGGTTACGTCTGCCTGACGCTCAGTGATGACGGGCGGGGGATCGACCCTGTGCAGGTGCGCAGCAAGGCGGTCGAACGCGGTCTCCTTAGCGCAGAACAGGCGGCCCAGACCAGTGACGAAGAAGCCGCCTACCTGATCCTGCGGCCCGGCTTCACGACGCGGGACTACATCACCGACATCTCCGGACGCGGCGTGGGGATGGATGTCGTCAAGAACAGTCTCGACAAGGTCAAGGGGGATATCATCATCAGTTCAGTGCATGGACGCGGCACCCAGATGCGCCTGCAATTACCCTTGACCATGGCGATGATCAGCGGTCTTCTCTTTGACTGCGCCGGCACCACCCTGGCCGTCCCCCTCCATTATGTCAGCGAAATCCTGCGCATCGATGCCGCCGACGTCATCAGCGAAGGGGGACGTGAGATGGTGCGGGTGCATGGCCGCAGTATCCCGATCATTTCTCTGGCCGAGGTCCTTGGCCTTGCGGACGACAAACCTGACAGCGGGGAGAAGCAGACCGTTCTGGTCATTTCCAGTCGCGAACGGCAGCTCGCCTGCCTGGTCAGTCATTCGTACGGCGTCAAGGAGATGATCGTCAAGGGGATGGGAAAGCAACTCAAGCGGGTGGAATTCTTCTCCGGGGTGACGATCATGGGGGATGGCTCTCCGGTCCTGATCCTCGCCGCCCCGGACCTCTTCAATTCCGGCCGCAGCCAGGGGAGCACAACCTTGCGGCAGGCGCACGAAGAAGGGCGCCGCCGGGCAGCGAAAGGGCGGATACTGGTCGTCGATGACTCGATCACCACGCGCACCATGGAAAAGAATATCCTGGAAGCGCACGGTTATCGCGTCACGGTCGCCTGCTCCGGGCCGGACGCTCTGCAACGCCTCACCGAAGGGGACTACGATCTTATCGTTTCGGATGTCGAGATGCCGGGGATGACCGGCTTTGAATTAACCGCAGCGGTGCGGCGCAACGATCGGACCAAGGGGACACCGGTGATTATCGTCTCATCCCTGGCGACAGACGAAGACAAACGTTTGGGGTTGAAAGCCGGAGCGCAGGCGTATATTGTCAAAGGAAATTTCGATCAGGGCTCCCTGCTTGAAACTGTTGAAACCTTGATTGGATAATCCTTTATTATGATTCGTGTTCTCCTTGCCGACGACTCCTTCCTGACTTTGAGTATCCTCAAAGATCTGCTTGCTCAAGACCCGCAAATCAGCGTGGTCGGTGAAGCTTATGACGGGCGACAGGCCGTAGAAAAAACCACCCAACTCCGACCGGACCTCCTCATCATGGACGTGATGATGCCGGTCATGGACGGACTGACCGCGGTCCAGGAGATCATGAAGGTCTCTGCCCTGCCGATTCTCATCCTTTCGTCCGACAGTGCGGCGGGCGAGCAAAGCAATGCCTTCAACGCTATTCGCCTCGGCGCCCTCGATGTCATGCGCAAACCCGAGGGACTCTCCGGCGCTGCCTGGGACACTTTTGCCAGCACTCTCCTCGCACAGATTCACACTCTCAGCCGGGTCCGGGTCATCCACCACTTCCGCTCGCCGCAAAGAAAAACCGTGACCGCCCCCTTGCCCCCGGTTTTAACCACCTGCCGCTCCATTATCGCCATCGGCGCCTCGACCGGCGGGCCGAAAGTGGTGATGAAGATTCTCAAGGAGCTCCCGGTGGACCGGGAAGCCAGCATCGTCATTGTCCAGCATATCGCCAGCGGCTTTGCCGCCGGTTTTGCCGAATGGCTGAATGCCGAGAGCGCCTATCATGTCCGCATTGCCAAAGAGGGGGACACGCTCGACCGCGGCGTCGCTCTGGTGGCACCGTGCGATCAACATATGGAGGTACACAAAGGCCGCATCGTCCTGACCAATGCACCGCAGGTCAATGGCTGCCGGCCGTCAATCGACAATCTTTTTTCCTCTTTGGCCAGAGAGAATCCAGCTTCGGTAGTTGCGGCACTATTGACCGGAATGGGAAAAGATGGTGCGGAAGGGTTATTGGCCCTCAAAAAGGGGGGGGCGTATACGATCGCTCAGGATGAAGCGACCTGCGCCGTTTACGGCATGCCCAAAATCGCGTTGGAACTGGGAGGGGTGCGGGAAGTCCAGCCCGCTGTCCAAATCGCCGCAGCGATCATACGACAGCTCTGCTAATTACGCTTGCGGCTGTCGAGGATAAAGGTGACCGGGCCATGGTTGACGAGATGGACGTCCATGTCGGCACGAAAGATGCCGGTGGCCACATTCAGGCGGCATTGGCGCAGCAGCTCGCAAAAAAAGAGATAGAGGCGATCCGCTTCTTCCGGCGACGCTGCAGCGGAAAAGCCGGGACGGCGTCCTTGGCGACAATCACCGAGCAGAGTAAATTGACTGACGACCAATATCTCCCCGCCTGTTTCCTGTACCGAAAGGTTCATCTTCCCCGACTCATCTTCAAAAATCCGTAGCCCGGCAATCTTCCCGGCCAGGTAACGGGCATCCTCCTCTGTATCTTCCTTCTCGACCCCGAGGAGAACCATCAGTCCCTGACGGATCTCGGCGACCGTACTTTCGGCCACCACCACCCGCGCCGAAGTGACTCGCTGCACCACTGACCGCATCGTTTAACCCTCTGCCGTCAAACGGCGGAGGATCGCAAGGTTCGCGACATCGCCGCTGATTTCGTCCTCCCCCTTCGGCGTTTCGAGAATCTTCGGGATATCGGCAAAACGGGGATCGGTCATGACTGCCCGGAAAGCCTCGAGACCGAGGGCACCGCTACCGATCCCTTCGTGCCGGTCAACGTGGCTGGCCAGCCCTTTACGACTGTCGTTGAGATGGAAAAGGTGTAGCTGTTCGCAGCCGAGAATCCGTTCAAAATCGCTCATCACCGCAGCGTAACCCTTGGCGTCGGCAATATCGTAGCCGGCGGCAAAAGCATGACAGGTGTCGAAGCAAATCCCAAAACGACCGGTCGGTGTCCGTTCGACAATCTCCGCCAACTCCTCAAAGCGACTGCCGAGATAGGTCCCCTGGCCGGCGGTATTTTCGAGAAGAACCGTCACCCCCTCCGGCGCCGATTGAAAAATTTCCGTAAAGGCGGCGCTGATCCGTTCAAGACCGACCTCGACGCCGGCGCCGAGATGGGCGCCGGGGTGCATAACCAGATAAGGGACACCAAGGGTGGCGCAGCGCTGCATTTCATCAGCGAATGCGGCCAGAGACTTGTCACGATTCTCACCCGGTGGGGCGGCCAGGTTAATCAGATAACTATCGTGGGCGATGACGGTCTGTATAGGGCTGCGGGCAAGGGCGGCCTTGAAGGCCTCTGCTTCTGCCGCCGTGATCGCCTTGCTCCGCCACTGACTGGCATTCTTGGTAAAGATCTGAATGGCCGTGCAGCCGAGGGCATTGCCGCGTTCGACAGCTTTATCAAAACCGCCGGCAATGGAGACATGAACGCCGAGTAGCATAGTTTACTCCTGAAGGAGCTGCAGGGCAGCACTGATTTCATGGATGGTGTCGATGCGCAGATCGACATAGGGAGGGAGTTCATCGCTGCCGCCGACCAGAATCGTTGCCATGCCCAGAGTCTTCGCCGGCGCCAGGTTCTTGGCGACATCCTCGATCATCACACAGGACTGTGGCGATGTCCCGAGTTGGGTGACGATCTCCTCATAGGGGGCAAAAAACGGTTTCGGCAGATAATTGGCAATGCGGATATCAAAAATTGCTTCAAATTCCTGACGAATTCCCAGCGCGGCGAGGACCCGTTCAGCGTGGGCGGAAGAGCCGTTGGTAAAGACCACTTTGCGCTGCGGCAGAGCGGCAAGGATAGTCGCCAGCCCGGGATCGGCCACCAGCCGGGAGGTGACATCGACATCGTGGACATAATGGAGGTACGCTTCAGGGTCAACGTCAAAATGACGGATCAACCCCTGCAAGGTGACACCATATTCCTGCCAGTAATAACGGCGCAGCGGATCGACATCATCGGCGGCGATGCCGACGACCTCCTCCATGAAACGATTGATGCGGCAGTCGATGAGGGAGAAGAGATCGTACTCCGGCGCGTAGAGAGTGTTGTCAAGATCGAAAAGGATGATCTGCGGTGCTGCCGGGACCAGGGTCATTGATTCACACAAAGCGCGGCACGAATCAGCGCAATCCGCGCGGTATATTCTTGCGGAGCCAGAAACTTTTCAATGTGCGCTTCACTCCAGATCGGTTTCGGCCAGAGGGGATCGTCACTAAAACGAGGAACGATGTGCCAATGCATGTGCGGCACCATATTGCCGAGAAGCTCGTAATTGATTTTAGTCGGGGAGAAGGCCCGATGCAAAGCAACGGCAACGCGGTTGACCTCCTCGATGATCCCCTGCCGGCTCTCGACATCAAGGTGGAAGAGTTCGGAGACATGCGCCTTGGTCAAGACGAAGCAGTAGCCGGCAAAGAACTGGTCACGGTTGAGGACGACATAACAGTAATCGAGTTCAACGATGCGAAGATCAACATCCTCCTGCCATTTCCGGCACATGAGGCAATTGTCCACCGGCCCATGGTAATACGCCGGCGCTTCGCTGCGGATGACATCATTGGCGCCACTCATTGCGGGTGGTACTCCCCGCTGAAGACTTCCACCGCCGGACCGGTCATATAAACCTCGCCAGCTTCACTCCACTCCATCTCCAGTTCGCCGCCGGAAAGAATGTTCTTGATAACGCGCCCGGTGCGGCCGGTAAGAACACCGGCAACGACGACCGCTGAAGCGCCTGTACCGCAAGCGAGGGTCTCCCCCGCTCCCCGCTCCCAGGTGCGCTGGCGGACTTCGCGGCGGGAGCGCACTTCGACAAACTCGACGTTGGTGCGCTTCGGGAAGAGGGGATGCTGTTCGATCAACGATCCGTACTTTTCGACCGGAAAATTTGCGACATCGTCGACAAAGATGACGCAGTGCGGATTCCCCATGGAGACACAGGTGATGGCAAAGGCCTGATCGAGAATGGTCAAGGGGACGTTGACCACCGGCGTAGCCGGATCGCCAGTGAGGGGGATTTCCCCCCGGGTCAGACGCGGCCGGCCCATGTTTACCCGCACCTTGTCGACCCGCCCCGCGGCGTTGGGATAAAGCTGCAAGGTCAGAACTCCGGCACCGGTCTCGACGCTGATGACCTCTTTCGACACCAGGCCATGATCATAAGCATACTTGGCAACACAGCGCACGCCGTTGCCACACATCTCCGCTTCACTGCCGTCACTGTTGAACATGCGCATCTTCACATCGGCCAGCGTCGACGGGAGGATGAGAATCAGCCCGTCCGACCCGATAGCGAAGTTGCGGTTACTAACCTCAATGGCCAGGGCCGCCGGATCGTTGATCGACTCCTGGAAACCATCGATATAGACATAATCGTTGCCGGCGCCGTGCATCTTGACGAATTTCATACTCTAAAATCCTTCCCGGTTTTGCTCGTTGAGCTGGTCGATTATACGGCAAGAAGGAATCTGTCACAAGAACAACCCGCGACAATTTCAGCGCCACGCTCTGGACAGTGACGTCTTGATGCTGTTAGGATACGAATCCTTTCAACCTTTCATGTCCCGCTACGGAGTACTCGTGATCAAAAAAATACTGCCGCGAAATGTCCTTCATTCCCTGCGCCGCCTGCGCCTGCGGGAACGGTTGACAGCACACCTTTCCGCCTTGAAACGACCGGCCCTGCGCCGCCGCCAGACACTGCACAGCTCCGCCCCCTTGAGCCGCATTCTGTCCCGCAAAGTCATCTGGGGCGCCCTCACGGTCATCGTCCTGATTGTTGCTATCCTTGCCGCCTTGCCGCTGGTAAAACCACCGCCGGTGGTGGTGGAATCCCCGACGATCACCATTCTGCCCCCATCCCGCGAACGGACCCTCACCGGTGTCGTCCGTTCCGGTGAAACCCTGTCAACGATCCTGGCGCCCTACCTCTCTTCCCAGGAGATTCACGGTTTGGCGGTCACCACCCTCACCGCCGGGCATGAGTGGAAGCTCACCCTCTTCGACGGCCAGTTGCAGCGCTTTGTCCACGACATTAACAGTGACTATCAACTGGTAGTCAGCCGTCCTCCTGCCGGCACAGCGATATCGGCGCGGGTGGAAATCCCTTACACCTATACGGAGCATACGGTCGGAGGCACCATCACTGACAGCCTCTTTGCGGCGATGACCGCCATCGGTGAAGAAGAAGGCCTCGCCATCATCCTTGCCGATATCTTTGCCAGCGACATCGATTTTATCCGCGATATTCGCCAAGGGGACACCTTCCGCGTCGTCGTCGAACGACGACTGCGTGACGGCCAACCGAACGGTTACGGCAAGATCCTCGCCGCCGAGTTCAGCAACGACGGTAAGACCTATCACGCCTTCCGCTTTCAGGACGGCAAGAAAAAACCGGCTTTCTACGACAGCAACGGCAAGAGTCTGCGCAAAGCGCTGCTGCGCGCCCCCCTCCCCTTCAGTCGGGTCAGTTCCGGCTTCACCATGCGCCGCTTCCACCCCATTGCCAAAACCTGGCGCGCCCATCCGGCCATCGATTATGCTGCACCGACCGGGACGCCGATCATGGCGGTCGGCGATGCTACCATTATCCAGATTGGCCGCAGTGCCGGCAACGGCAACTATATCAAGTTGCAGCATGCCGGCGGTCTGGCAACCATGTATCTGCACATGAGCCGCTTTGCCAAGGGGATGCGCCAGGGGAAACGGGTCAAGCAGGGGGAGGTTATCGGCTACGTCGGCAGCACCGGCCTTGCCACCGGACCGCACCTTTGCTATCGCATGACCCGCAACGGCGCCCCGGTTAATCCCGCCAAAATTCCGACAACCCCCGGGGAACCGATCAGCCGGGCAGCGATGGCATCGTTTCGTGCCCTGCAGCCCCCCCTCCTTGCCAAACTGGCGACGATCCCGACGAATATGACCAGCATTTCCGCGGAGCCGCCCCGGCCGGGGGGAGGATGACCGACAACCACCGCCTTCTTGAAATCGATCTCACAGCCGGGAGTGCCGTTGTCCTCCCCCTGTCGCCAGCGCAACAAATCGGGGCGCTTGGCGGTCGCGCCCTTGCGGTGTACCTCCTCGGCACCACCGCTGCCAGCGATAATGCCTTTGTCATTGCCCCCGGCGCCCTTTGCGGCAGCGGCGCTCCGGCTGCAAATCGCGGCTGTATGGTCTTTACCTCCCCCCTGACCGGAACGATCTCCAGCGTCAACGAGGGGGGCCCCCTCTTCCTTTCCCTGCAACGCGCCGGTTTTGCCGCAGTCGTCATTAAAGGAGAAAGTTCGACGCCGGTCCTGCTGTATATCGATGCGCAGGGTGGACGACTCGTCGAGGGTCGTTCCTGGTGGGGGAAAGACGCCGATGCCACGGCGCACGCCCTCGGGCGGGAGGGGAGTGGCGTACTGACCATCGGCCCCGCCGGAGAAAACGGTGTCCGCTTTGCCGGACTCCATGCCGGTGATGGCAATCTCTTTGGCCGCGGCGGCCCCGGTGCCGTTCTCGGGAGGAAGCGACTCAAAGCGATCATTGTCACCGGGGACGGTCCCTTTGAAGTGGCCGAACCGCAGGCGTTTACGACGGCCTGCGCCGATCTGCAACGCCTGTTGCGCGCCTCCCCCCTCCTTGCCGGTCCGGTCGGCTTCGTCCCTTTCGGCGAAGCGGCACTGATCGATCTGGCCGCACGCCGCGGCCTGCTCCCGACCCAAAATTTTTCCGCCACCTTCCCGACAGAAGCGACGGCCTTCAATGCCGCCGCCCTGACTGCCGCCGGTCCCAGCCGCGGCTTCGGCTGCGCAGGCTGCCCCATCGCCTGCAAGCGCCGGGATAAAACCGGAGCGGCCCTCCCTGACTTCTTCACCCTCGCCGCTTTCGGGGCACTCCTCCATCTCCCGGATCTCGCCGCCATCCGCACCGTGAACTCTGCGTGCAATCGTCTCGGCCTCGATCCCGTCTCCCTGGCGGGTGTACTCGCGGCCCGCAGCGAAATTCGCCAGAGTCCGCTGCAGGTCGACGAGCTTGAAGGGTTGCTGCGAGCCATCGCCAGCCGCGACGGCGAAGGGGAGCTCCTGGCTGACGGTGCCGCCCGCTATGCAGCGCAATCTGACCGCCCCGAAGTGGCAATGACGGTCCGCAACCTCGAACTCGCCCCCCTTGACCCGCGAGGTTTGTGCGGACTCGCTCTTTCTCATGCGGTCGATGTCTCCGGACAGGGGGAGAATGCTCTGACGCTCATTGCCGAACTGCTACGCAAGCCGGTGCCGGTCGACCCTCTTTCCTGGGGCGGCAAGGCGCGCCTCGTCCACACTAATGCCCAAACGGTGGCCGCCTTCGACAGCCTCGGCCTCTGCCGCCACCTCCTTTACGCCGCCGGCCTTGAAGAAGCCGCCGCGCTTTATGCCGCCTGCAGTGGCCAGCGCTGTAGCGCTGCCGACCTCGGGGCACTAGGGGCACAAACCCTCGCAAAGGAAGCATCCCGGCCGCCCCGTACCCCCTTCCCTGTCGGCATGGCGGCCCTGCCGGTGCGCCTCTTTACTCCTGTCCAGAGAGAAGGCCATCCCTCCCCTCCTCCACCGCTCGATCATGGAGAGGGGGAAGTCGAGTTACAGCGCTATCTGCGCTTGCAGAGCCCGGCGAGCCCTTTACTGCTTACGCCCCGCAATAATGACAGTGCAGCCCTTCTTCCTTCCCTGCACCATTACGCCGCCAAACTCGTCGCCGAAGGGATCGGACGCCGCGACCGCATCGCCCTCTTCGCGCAGGACGATTCTCCCTGCGCCGTCGGTGCCACCGATCTGGTCGACAAGGGGCGGTCCATCCTTCAGCACAGCAACGCCAGCGCCCTCTGCCTGCTCGAACCACCCTGGCCCTTTGCCGATTTCCTGCTGCGTCGAACCCCGCAGGCAACGGCCATCGTGCCGCGCGACAGCGAAACCCGCACCTTCCTCCATGAAATCCCCCTTTTGCGCGGCCCCTTCGATCCGGCCACCGTCACCGCCGCCCTCGGGAGTCGCAAAGGGGTGATTCTCGACGGCGGCATTATTTGCGCGGCCGGGGCCCTGACCATTGAGCAGGCTTATGTCAATGCCTCCTCCCTTTGGCATGCGCTCTTCATCAAATATCTCCTCGACGTACTGACGAACGGCTTTCTCCTCCCGGAAGAAGCCGGAGTCTTCGCCGCCTTTCGCGCTGCCAGCTGCACCGAACCGCACGCCGACGGCCTCGTCTTTCACCCCGGCCCTCTGCTTGATGCGACAACCATCGAAGAAGAGATGATCCGCGTCGGCCGCTACACCGTCGAACGCCACCTCGTCGACTCCTTCTTCGGCAACATCTCCTGCCGCCTTGGTAACGACGTCTTTATTTCGGCGACCGCTTCCAGCCTCGATGCCCTGCGCGGCGCTATCGACCCGGTCCCCTTCGACAACAGCACCACTCTTGGACTGGTGGCGTCGAGTGAACTCGCCGCGCATCAGGGGATTTACACTGCCACCGCCGCTAAGACGATATTGCATGGCCACCCCCGCTTTGCCGTTGCCCTGAGCATGCTCTGCGCCGGGGAGAAGGATTGCCCGATCAGCGATTGCTGGCGCGATTGTCCGCAGGTCCGCTGGCTCAACGGTGTGCCGATCGTCGCTGGCGAAATCGGCGCCGGCGGCCTGGCACGGCGGGTGCCGCCGGTCATCAACGCCAGTGGCCAGGCGATAGTCTACGGCCATGGCGTCTTCACCATCGGCCGCAGCAACTTTGCCGAAGCGTTCAACGCTTTGGTCAGTATTGAGCACTGGTGCCGGCAGGAATATTTCCGCCGCTTTGATTGTGGTGATATTTTCGGATAAACTGCAGTACTAACAGATCATCAGCAGAATGGAGAGCGACAAGATGGCGACACGTTTGGGCGACCTGCTACTGCAGAAAGGCTTGGTGAACACGGCGCAGCTCGATGAAGCCCTGAAATATCAGGTGATCTTCGGGGGCAAACTCGGCACCAACCTCATTGAAATGGGGATCTTGGAAGAAGACGAGATCGCTCGGGTCTTAAGTCAGCAATTCCACGTGCCGACGCCTACTGTCGAAGAGGTGATGAACGTCGAGCCACAAGTCCTCGCCCTCCTCCCCCGCGAACTGGTCGAACAGCACAGCGTCATTCCGCTCAAACTGGAAGGGCGGCGCCTGACCCTGCTCATGCCCGATCCGTCCAACTTTAATCTTATCGACGACCTTGCCTTCCGGACCGGACTGATCATCAAGCCGGTCGTTGCCGCCGAGGTCCGCCTTATTATTGCCCTTGAAAAGCATTACAACATCGGCCGCGACCGGCGCTACATACACGTCACCAAAAAGCTGGCAACAAAGCGTCCGGCCCCCCCCGCCGTCCCAGTAGAGGCAGTAACACCGCCGACCTTGACGCCGGCGGTCACTGCTGCTCCGCAAGTGATATCGCCAAAAGATGATGATCTCGACCTCGCGCTGCCGGATGTCGACTCCAGTGAAGACCTTGTTGAGATAGCACCCCTCGAAGAGATTCTCGACAGCGAAACGCTGTCTCTTTATCTTGCCGATGCCCGCGATCGCGACGATGTGCTCGACAGCATCGCATCTTATCTTTCCCATGAATATGCCCGGGTCGCCCTCTTCCTGGTGCGCGGCAATGCCGCGCACGGCTGGAAAGCGAGTGTCGACGGGCAGGACCTCCCCGAATTCAAGCTGGCACAATTCCCCCTCGATGAACCCTCCATCCTCAAGACCGTCACCGAGACCAGCTCCTTTCTCCTCGGTCCGATCCCCCGTACCCCCTTCAACTCGATGTTCCTCCAGGAGATTGGCGGCCGCGTTCCGCAAACCGCCCTTCTCGTCCCCCTGCTGATGATGGGGCGGGTGGTCGGCATTATCTATGTTGACGGCAAGGGGGAGGAGTTGGCAGAGAAACTCTTCGAACTGCAGAAGATCACCCTCAAGGCGGCCATGGCCTTTGAAATCCTGGTGTTGAAGAACAAGATCGTTAGTATGTAGGGAGATTGACGGAGCATCAAGAATGAGGCGGCCATTTCCGGCCGCCTCGGATCAAGCGAATCTCTAAAAACGTCTATCTATTTCAGGATTTTACTAAGAATCCCCTTGACTGAGTCGCCCCCCTTTGACTGAACGAAGGAGAGCACGACAGGGATGAACTTGCTGATCATGCCGGAGTCCATGTTGAGACCCTTAAATCCAGCGGCAATCGCGGCGAGATTGCCGAGATGACTGCCGCCGGCTAACGATGAAGCCAAACCGCTTAAGGCTCCGGCGATGCCGCCCGGCTTCGGTGCCGCAGCAATAAGACCCTCAATTCCGGGGACAGCGCCAGCGACCTGACTGAACTCTCCTGCATCCAGTTTTTCCTTGGCTAATGTGAAGATCAATCCCGCCCCTCCCTTGGCTTGGTCTTCTGAAACTCCGAGTTGCTGTGTCAACATCTGAAGTAGTTCCATTTGGTTTCCTCCTCGTCTTTGTGCTGCGCCCGGTTAAGACCAAAATCTAACCCGTGACATCTTCGACCTTCGCGTCAGGAGCATTCTTTTTTACCGACTCAATGCCATTTTCCAGAGCAGCTTTTGACGAGTAGTTCTCGCTTCGCCCGATTTCCTGGCCATTTGTCGCCTTCAAGATAAAAAAAGGTTCACCCTTGACGTTCGTCTTGGTCTCAAAAGCACCTTCCCTGAGCACATTTTTCCGGACCGAATCGATGCCGTTCTCGGCGCTCGCTTTCTGCATGTAAATTTCACTTGTCAAGATGATCAATCCGTTCGCCGCCTTGAGGTTAAACAGAAAGTGCCCGTCTTTTGACTTCTTTAACTCGAATTTTCCGGACATGGCAGAACCCCTTTCGATGGAAAAAATAAAAGTCGATAAAAATAAGATAGGTCAAAATTCTCATAAGTCAATCGGTCGCGACACCGAAGACGACAGCAACACCTCTCATTGTCCGTACAATGTGCAAGTTTAAAGCTACTTCTGGCTGGCGTACAACGCCTGGTCGATATCGGCGATGATGTCGCCGGCATCCTCGATGCCGACCGAGAGGCGGATGAGGTCAGGGGTGATGCCGCTCGATTTGAGCTGTTCTTCCGAGAGCTGACGATGCGTGGTACTGGCCGGGTGGAGGACGCAGCTGCGGGCGTCGCCGACGTGAACGACGAGCGCGATCAGGCGTGTCGCTTCCATGAATTTGCGGCCAGCTTCCGCCCCGCCCTTGATGCCGAAGGTGAGGACGCCGCTGCACCCCTTGGGGAGGTACTTGAGCGCCCTGTCGTGGGTGGGATGACTGGCAAGGCCGGGATAACGGGTCCAGCTCACCAGCGGATGATTTTCCAGAAATGTGGCGACGGCCAGAGCGTTATCGCTGTGACGCTGCATGCGCAGATGCAGGGTTTCGAGTCCAAGATTAAAGAGAAAAGCATTGAGGGGTGCAGGCGTCGCCCCGATATCGCGCATCAGCTGAACGCGGGCCTTGATGATGTAGGCCATCGGCCCGAAGGTCTTGACATACTCGATGCCGTGGTAACTTTCGTCCGGAACGATCATCTCCGGAAAGCGGCCGCATCCCCAGTCGAAGGTACCGCCATCGACAATGACACCACCGACGCTGGTGGCGTGACCGTCGATATACTTGGTGGCAGAGTGGATGACGATGTGGGCGCCATGCTCGAAGGGACGGCAAAGGAAGGGGGTGCCGAAAGTGTTGTCGATAATCAGCGGCGCCTGCATCTCGTTGGCGACGCTGGCGAACTTGGCAAAATCGAGGACGTTGAGGACCGGGTTGCCGATGGTCTCGGCGAAGAGGCAACGCGTCGTCGGGCGGAAGGCCTTTTTGATCTCATCCGCTGAAGCCTCAGGATCGACAAAGGTGACCTCGATCCCCATCTTCGGCAGGGTGACGGCAAAGAGGTTGTAGGTGCCACCATAAAGGGTACTCGCCGCCACCACGTGCTGACCGGATTGGCAGATATTGAGAATTGCCAGCGTGGTTGCCGCCTGGCCGGAGGAGGTGGCCATGGCGCCGACACCCCCTTCCATCTGGGCAATCTTGCGTTCGAAGGCATCGCTGGTCGGGTTGGCGAGACGAGTATAGAAGAAACCGGCCTCTTCGAGATCAAAGAGCTTGGTGACATGCTCGGCGCTGTCATATTTGAATGTGGTGCTCTGAATGATCGGCAGGATGCGCGGCTCCCCCGATTTCGGCTCGTAGCCGCCCTGCACGGCAATGGTGTCAATTTTCCAGTTCGGATTCATGTGTTCTCTCCTTTTGTTATATGGGAAGGTCAATCGATGTTCTTGACAGTTTCGCCCAGGTTCTTTCAGAAACAGCGGGGGCATATTAAAACCAATCCGGCTTCCTGTCTACTGCTTAGCAGAGCCCCCATTAGAAACCGTAACTGATGAAGAGACCCCCCATCACTTGATTTTCCGCCCCGCGCACCCGGATCAGCGGCGAATCGGCCACCGGCGGTGCGAGACGATCGAATCCGATCAGCAGCGACGCGGAAAGAGACCCGGTGAGCGGCAAGCGTGCAAAGCCGTTGAGACCGTAGGCGATCAGCCCGGCATCGGCGGAGTAAGTCTCCAGGCCACTGCGCATTGACTGCTCGGGAGTAATGCCCCAATAAGCATTGAGATAGCGTTGATCGCCGAACTTGATGTGCGGGCCGAAAGCATAGATCAGCGGCGGGCCGTTATAAGTCAGGGCCCCGCCATAGCTGACCTTCAACTCGCCGACCACCCCCTGATGACCGGTGATCCCCTGCTGCAGGTGCAGCCGCAGCTTGTAAGGCGACAAGGAATATTCGACAAATCCGCCCAGAGAGACCGTTCCGTCGACGTCACCCAGCCCCTGTAACGCATCGTTATGGCTCCCGGCAACCTGAAAAATCGACCCTCCCTCCTCTTCCTCCCGTGCAAAGGCATAAGTCACGACCGGGCCGGCGCGCCAGCCCCCATTATGGAGAAGAGCATAGCCGATGCCATCCCTGACATTGGCAAAGAAGAGCTCCTTGTAGGTCACCCGCAGATCCGGCACCAGTAACAGACTGTAATCGCGGGCGCCGGTAAAGGCCGGGGCCACCAGCAATCCACTGCCGATTGAGACCCGCCAATCCTTCGACGTTCTTTCATGAGCAGCAGTCGCGCCGGCCGCGGGCGGGATCTTCACCAATAAGAACAGAAGCAGAGACAAGGTCAACAAGCGAAACAGATTCAAATTCCACTTTCCTTCCTCAAAGACGGCCGCAACCGCGCCGCCGAAAAGACCATGCCGATACCGCAGAGAGCGCAAAAGATCCAGAGCGCCAGCTGCATACTGCGCAGAAATTGCGGCAGGGTCGCTTCCGTCACCGCGGCATCGGCCATAAAGATCGAAAAGATCACGGTAATAATCATCATGCTCGTCATCATCCCCAGGGTACGCATGCTCGCTCCGAGACTGGAAGCAACGCCAAGATAGCGGGGCTCGACACTCCCCATGATAACGCTGGTATTGGGAGAAGAGAAGAGGGCAAAACCTGTCCCGAGCAGAGCCAGCGTCGCCATGATTAAGGAGAGCGGTGTAGCGGCGTCGACGCTGGCGGCCAAGCCAAGGCCAAGGGCGCAGAGGGCCATGCCGATGGTGGCGACCTTTGATGCCGGATAACGATCCGCCAGCCGCCCGCACAACGGAGAGAGGAGCGTCTGCAGCAGCGGCTGGACAATGAGAATCAAGCCGGCCTCACGGGCGTTCATCCCCTTGACGTATTGCAGATAAAGGCTGAAAAAGAAAGTGACACCGAAGGTGGCAGCATAATTGAGGAGCGCCGCCAAGTTGGAGAGGGCAAAGACGCGATTGTCGCGCAGCAGGACCATATTGAGGAGAGGATACGTGGTGCACGACTCGATATAAAGAAAGAGGACAATGCCGAGCATCCCGGAAAGCATCAGCGCAAAAGCCCCGAGCCCATGGTTGAGGTTGGAGGCACCGGCGATCAAGAGCAAAATGGCGCCGGCGTAGACCAGTCCCCCCTTCCAGTCAAAGGGTTCGCCGCGGGCGTCGGCCCATTCGCCGCGCAACTTGATGCTGGTGATCAGCAGAGTGAGGAGGCCCAAAGGGACGCTGAGATAAAAGATCGAACGCCAGCCCCAGGTGGTGACGAGGATACCGCCAAGGAATGGGCCGCAGGAGATACCGGCATAAACGCTGGCTACGGCGATACCAAGCGCCTTGCCGCGTTCTTCCGGCGGGAAGACCGCCACAACAATGGCCATGGTCGTCGCCATGATCATCGAACCGCCGATCCCCTGCAGGAAACGGAAGACAATGAGGGATTCGATCGACCAGGACTGCGACAGCAGGCCGCAGCCGACGGTGAAGACAACAATCCCGTAAACGAAGATACGGCGCCGGCCGTGGATATCGCCCAGCCGCCCCATGGCAAGGAGGAAGATTGAAGAAGAGAGGACGTAGGTGGTCTCGACCAATCCGAGCTGCAACGCCGTCGCCGCGAAGTCGCGACCGATGGCGGGCAGGGCCACCCCCACCGCCGACATCATGAAAGGCATGAGGAAGTGGGCGACGCAGACGACGAGGAGAGTGGCGGAGCGGGAGACAGGGGGCAGCATGGTTGGCCTTTGCCGGTTGAGGCTGGGGAAGCAGGTGCGACAGCTTAGCCGATTTTGGCGATGGGGGGAAGGAGAAGCAGACCGTCGCGTCACAGACAAAAAGCCTGCACTCGCAGGCTTTTTGTCTTCTTCATATCAAAATCACAAATAAGCTCCAGACTGCTACGGCTTGACACCGTTCTTTGCGCGGATGAATCGATGCAGCTCTTCAATGGTCTCAGCCTGGTCGAGGATCTGCTGCAGTTCTTTGGCCGGGATCACAGCGAGCTTCATGGCCAAAGCGGCCTCTTCACTGCCGCCGACATGAATCGTGTTATTGACTTTCTCAGGTGGTTTTTCACCCCGGTCTCCCACCAGATGGATGAAGCAGATATAGGGGTTGAAGATTAAAGCCTCCCGGATGGTTATGCGCGCAATTTCCAGGGGAACGTTCTTGCCGAGCCAGATCACCCGGTTGATCTGGGCATTCTCTATCCGACTATTTTTCGGGAAAATTACGGCGCTGATCCCCTTTTCTTTTAAGGTCTTCACCAGATCACCGCTCTTGTCAATATCTGCAACCTCGACGACAAAGATGGCTGGCGGTTGCCCGGCGCTTGCAGGCAAATAACCGATGACAGAGATAACGCAGATGAGGGTGAGGATAAGGGGGGACAGTGTGAGCCAGCGCATGCGATGTACTCCTTTAAGGGGGGTAACGTGATTCATTAATTGGCGAACGTAATAATAGCAAAAAAGTGTTCATGCCCTGTATAAATTTTTCCCTCACTAGATGTGCCTTGGCAAGGCATTAAAAAAGGGGCGACCTTATCAGCCGCCCCCTGATGAACATTATAAAAACTTACAAGATTAGTTTGGTGTCATCTTCAGGCCGCGTTCCGGTCTGGAGAAGTTGTGGCACAAGGAACAGTCGTAGCCTTTTGCGATATGCGAATGAATTCTGGTGTAGTTGCCAGGAGTTTTTGCCCTGTGGCATTGTGCGCAAACCACTGACGTGGCGCCTTTCAACGTATATCCCATGGCCGGTAGATTCATCCGGGTGGTGTTTTCATGGCAGTCAGCGCAGGCCAGCACATTTCCGGCGTAGGTCGGAATCTGGTGGTTCAGCAGCTGCAGCTCATCAGTAACAATGGTGGTATAGGGGGTCGAGCTCGACAGACCCATATAGACAAGACCATCGCGGACGGCATCATCATAGAGACCGGTGGCGAAGAACTTGGCGGTGGAGAGGGGAACGATTTTGCCGTTAGCCAATGCCTGGGTGGCGGTCTTGTACTTGAACGGATACAGTTTGGTGCCGACCGGATCAGCGATGGAGCCGTTCGGGCGGGAGACCTTGTACGCGCCGGTCGCAGGATCAAGAACCGCATTGTCAAAGCTGTTGTTGCCCCAGGTGGTGCCATTCCAGAAGGCATATTTGGGGATCAGATCGTTAGCCTTGGTCGGCATCGGCTCGAAACGGTTGAGGGAGGCGTTCCATTCAGCGTGCTGCCAGGTACGATCGATTTCCGTAGCCTCGGTAGCGGCGGTGTCGCCGGCGTTTTTGGCATATTTCGGAAGATGGCAGGTCTGGCAGGCCACACGACCGACATGGTGGTTGGTGTCATAGCTTGTATGACCGCTGGTGATGCTGTCTTTGCCCGGGTGACAGGCGGTCGTGGAACAGCTCATCTGGACGGTGCTGTCCTGGGGACGGATATCGCTGCCGCGGCCGGCAACCCGGTGAGCAGTAAAGGTATGGCAGCCCTGACACTGAATATTACCACCGTTACCCATAGCCATATGGGTGTCATAAAGGACGTCGCTGGTAGTGCCATTGGCCAGGGCTATATCGCCGCGCTTGACGGCATCGCCGCCGCCGGCTTTGGCGTGGCAACCGAGACAGTTCTTGCGAATCGGTTTGATGTTGGCTTTCTGGGCGACGAGGTTCATGTTGAGGCCGGCAGCCGGCTCAAAGAGGCCGGTAGTGGCGTTACGAACGCGGCTGTAAGGGGCGTTGACCGTGTCATTGTGACAGATAAGGCAGTCGATGCTGGCCAGTTGAGCGGAAGAGGGGTTGCCAGTAGCGACCGGTTTGGCGCCGGTACCGGCGTGGCAGGCGCCACAAGGACCCCAGTTACCCTGAATATTGATACAGTAAGAGTTCAGTGCGCTGGAGCCATCGGTGGCGTCCATCTTGCCCTGGGTTGCGGGGCCGGTGGTGACTTCAGCAGCAGAGCCTTTCCACTGATAGTGAACGCTTTGATACATGGCCTGGGCCTGGGCACTGTGACAAGTAATACAGAGGCCATAGCCGGTCCAGGTAAGTCCGGCGTGGCCGGATGGGGGTACACTGCCAATAGTGTAGAGACCGGTTTTAACGGTTTCAGTGTTGCCGGCCGTATCCCTGGAGAAGTACTTCAAGGTGGTGGTAACGGCAATGTTGATTGGTGCGCTGTACACCGTGGAAGACGTGGTCGGAGTGGTGCCGTTGGTGGTGTAGTAGGTGGTACCAGCTTCGTTACGAGTCAGCGTTACGTTCTGGGCGGTGGTGTAGGTGCCGGCAACGGGTGATGCCGTGGTGATTGGTGCAGTCTTGTCGGCAACAGGTTTACCTGCAAACGAGACGCTGCTCAAGGTCATAGCGACCAAACAGATACTGCAAAATACGGCGAAAACCTTCCTCATCTTTTGATCCTCCATTAGATTGAAAATACCAACCCGGGTGTGGTGTGGTCAAAAACTACTGTTACAGATTCAGCTGCTTGCCTCATCCATAACTGCCATAACTCCTTGCACTTCCTGCATTCCTCCTTCCTTCAAAGTATGATACGGCTATTACGCCGCGAAGCGTTTCTAGAATTCCGAAGACTAACTGCAACTGTTGTTCCCAAATAATGCGTAAAATAAAACATCTTGACATCAGGAATAATGCATACACTGTCTCCGGGCCCATTAGTTCGCTCAAGATTATTCAAAATAATGCTTAGTAAAGTGATACAGCCACAGGGATAGAAACAATGCCGTGACAAAAACTCAAAAATGGGCGAATCCCCCCACTCAAAAATGGGCCAATCCCCCCATTTATTTTCCAGGACTGGGGGAAATGACCCTTTATCTGACTCTGTAAAATTTAGAGTTCAAGATCACCTTGGGATTCTAGAGAGCAGAATTAGCCGGAAATACAGGTGACACCTGTCAGCAGCCAATCCAGAACGTTACCGAACTCCTCCAACCCTTGAAATTTCCCTGACATGCGCTAGCATAGAATGACTGTTCGATTCAACCGGTTGTCTTTCTACAGGGAGTTCACAATGAGCCGACGGATGATGATTTTAGGATTGGCGATCGGAGTCTTGCTGGGGATGGCAGGCTGTACCAGCACAACCATTGGCGGATCTTGGAAAGACCCCGAGTATCAGGGCGGCACACTGGACAAGGTTTTGGTCATCGGGATTGCCAAACAGGAAACGATGAAACGCCTGTATGAAGACACCTTTGTTGCCTCGCTGCACCAGCATAATATTACCGCTTCTCCCGGCCATAAAATCCTGTCACCCGATGAAAGCAACGACAAGGACCTGATTGTCCAGCGCGTCAAGGAGCTGGGGTTCAAAAATGTCCTGATCTCGCGGGTGGCCGCAAAGAAAAGCGTCGAATTTTTTCACCCCTCCACCACCACGATCATGGGGGATGCCAGTCTCCGTTACCTCTACTATCGGGACTACCCCTACTACAGCCACTACAACGACTACTATGACCGCAGCTACGCGACAATCATCCAATCCACGCCGGCCTACACCACGACGACCGACCTGGTCATTCTCGAAACCAATATCTATGAAACCACCAACGGAGAAATTATCTATTCTGTTCAGACCCGCTCGCTGATCGATTACGGCAATGAGAAAACGATCAAAGAAGTCGTCAAGATCATCATCGACAATCTCAAGACCAACAAATTGATCCAGTAGGCTGGTCGGAGTTCGTCGGATCAGACAAATTGCGGCGGGAAGCGGGGACGCTGACTGACAGGAGGGAGGGTTCAAGTAAAAGCAAGAAGCTGCATTGGGAGAACGCCGGAGTTTCGCGTCTCAACTGGCGGCTTGTCTCCCTTATTCTTTCAGGGGATCAAACTCAACCAGTCCCCCATATCTCAGGGGCTCAAGCAGCTTCTTGACTTTAGGAGTTGCCGTGGAGAACGCCAGTCTTTAGGCCGCGTCTCAGCTGGTCCAAAATCAGCAACCAGTCCCCCATATCTCAGGGGCTCAAGCAATCTTCCTGTTTCAAAGACTACCCCTTAAACAGAGGCTGTCAAGGATACAAAGCTAAAAAAGTGGTGGCCCCTCAGAAGAAACGAATCAGCAGAAAAAGCCCGATCATGGCGATACCGATGGCAAGCTTGCCGGCCACGCCGATGGCCAATCCCAGGACCGTCCCAAAACCGGCCCGACCGGCCTGATCCAGACTGCGCTGCAAGGAGAGTTCGCCCGCCACTGCCCCGAGAAACGGGCCAAGAAGAATACCCGGTATGCCGAAAAATAGTCCGACTATCCCACCGATCACAGCCCCCATCATGGCACGATTCGATCCGCCGTACTTTTTAACTCCCAGGACCGAGGCGACGACTTCCACGACATAAGTCAGTGCTGCCAGGCCGGCCAGTAACAGTAAAGTCCAGATCCCGACATAATGAAAGTCCTCCGCCCAGGCAGCAAAGAACAAGCCGAGAAACAAAAGCGGTGCTCCCGGCAGGACCGGCAACAGCAGACCGGCCAAGCCACTGATCGCCAGAATGATGCCGATGATCCAGAGGATTAGCGATGCATCCGTCATTCTCCGTCCCTATTGTTTTCGCTAGGAGTGATAAGGCCAGAGGGGATTTGCCCCTCGCAGGGGATCCTGACCTGACACAAGCCACAGGGGGTTGCGCCGGTGCCGTAGGTCGCCGTGGCATAAGGGGCGGTCACCTCGCGAATATATTGGTGACAAGCCAGCTTGTCGTGACCGCCTGCCGTACTGATGGCGCCGGCCGGACAGCGCGGGGCGCAGGCGCCACAGGTGCCTTTGGCATACCAAAGGCACCAGGCGTGATGGTCATCACCATAGGGTCGGGGCGTCACCGGCAGATCGATGCGGACCACCACCGAACCGAAGCGGACCGCCTTGCCCCAACGGGTAATCAGGCCGTCGGAAAGGCCGAAGGTTCCCAGTCCGGCAACAAAGGCCGTATGGCGCTCCGACCAATTAGAAGCAAGCCCGTACAGCCGGGACCGGCGGTAGTCGAAGCCGGGGAGACGCTCCGGAGCAACGGCGGGAAATCCGGCGGCAGTCAGAGTCGCAGCCAGATGCTGCCGCAGTTCACAATTGAACTGCTCGCCATAAAAACGGGAGCGTGCCCAGCGTTCGGCCGGCAAGCTCTTTTCCTGCCGCTGGTCGATACGGGTGGACAGCGTTTGCGGCAAGACGTAGCTGATCACCCGCAACGCTGAAGGGGGTGTCTCCAAGGTGGGAAAGGCCAAGGAAAAGGCTTCTGCCGGTGTCCAGAGAAAGGGGCCGATCATCTCTTTGAGACGGGGAAAAAACGGATCATCTCCCCCGGCGATGGCAAGATGAGGTTTGTCCCAGGCCTTTTCACTGCTGTCGGGAGTGAGTCTGTTGCCGGGGGCGCTTTCCCAAAAATCGCGGATAATCGTCTCCACCCAAGCAAGGGGGACGGTTATAAGAGCTTTCATTTTTGACCTCGCAGCCTTGAGGGAGAAGTTTACGAAACAGGCAACACATTACCAGCAGATTGACTTTAACTTATTATCTGGTTGAATAACAGCAATCGGAAACAAGCACGACTCCCGCATACCCGAGTCTGTCTCCACACCTAAGGGAAGACAGACTCATTGCATTTAGGGGAGAAGGGATGGGTTCGCTGTGCTCCAGATCATCTTGCTGCTGACTTTGCTTACCGCTCTCCCGGCTTTTGGCGCCGGGCAAAACACAAACGGCGTTGTCAGTCTCGTTGCCGAGAATGATCACTTCAACAACACCGATCGGCACTATACCAACGGCATAAATCTGGGCTGGGCCCCCCCGACCGGAACCGCTCCGGAATGGACTTTGGCGATTGCGCACTGGATCCCCTTTTTCCCGGAAGGCGGTGTTGTCCGCCATGGTTACTCCTTTGGCCAAAGCACGTTTACACCGAGCGACCTCTCTCTGGATGATCCTCCGAGCGATGATCGTCCCTATGCCGGCTGGCTCTACGGCTCAATCGGCATGGAGGCGAGAACGAACCGACAGTTCGACCAACTGATATTGACGCTGGGCATGGTCGGTCCGACAGCGCTGGCGGAGTTTAGCCAGAAAACATTACACAAAGTGCGGGCGGTGAGCAAACCGCGAGGGTGGGACAGTCAACTTGGCAACGAACCCGGCATCGTTATCAGCTATCAGCGCAGTTGGCGGACCCTTGCCGCCACAACCTTTACAGGAAGCTTTGATCTGACACCCCATGCCGGCGGAACAATCGGCAATATCTTTACTTACGCCAATAGCGGCTTGACGCTGCGTTTTGGCAGGAATCTTCCTCCGGATTACGGCCCGCCGCGAATCCAGCCGGCCTTGCCCGCTTCAATGACTTTCGCAGTCACAGATGGTTTCAACTGGCACCTCTTCGCCGGGGTCGAAGGCCGCGCCGTCGCCCGCAACATCTTTCTAGACGGCAACACCTTTGCTCACAGCCGCAGTGTTGACAGGGAGATATTTGTTGGCGATCTGCAGTTTGGTGCGGTTCTGACCTGGCGAGACATTCGCCTGAGCTACACGCATGTACTGCGAACAGACGAGTTCAAAAGTCAGCTAGAACGTCATGATTTCGGAGCTGTCAGTTTAGCAGTATTGTATTAGCGCGGAAAGGGCGGGAGTTTTATGAATTTGCCGATCCGGAAAGACAGAACAAAGAAACCCAGCTTAGTTCGTCCGCCCCGCATCGGCCTGGCACTGGGCAGCGGCTCAGCGCGGGGACTGGCACACCTCGGTGTTATCCGGGCCCTGGATGAGGCCGGAATCAAGGTTGATTATATCGCCGGGACCAGTATCGGGGCCCTGATCGGAGCGGTCTATGCGTCCGGCAGCATAGATTCCGTGGAAAGTACCTTTCAGAAGTTCGACTGGAAGAAAATGATCTCTTTCTTCGACGTCGTCTTTCCCAAGTCCGGGTTGATTGACGGCGCCAAGGTAAGTGATCTGGTCCGCACCCTCGTCCCTACCGCAGTGATCGAGTCTCTCCCGATTCCCTTTTGTGCCGTGGCAACAGACATCCAGAGCGGCGAGGAGGTCGCGATTCGCCAAGGGGATCTCATCGAAGCGGTGCGCGCCAGCCTCGCTGTCCCGGGGATCTTTACCCCGGTGCGGAGCAACGGTCTGCTGCTGATGGATGGTGGTCTGGTGAACCCGGTACCGGTCAGTGTCGCCCGTGCCATGGGCGCAGATATCGTGATTGCGGTCGATCTGAACCATCAAATCGTCGCAGGAAAAAATTTGAAGCCGTTGACGGCACACACAATGCCGCCCGACACTCCTGACAACCATAGCCAGATGTCGCGCTGGATGGATGATCTTCTGCTCTCGCTGCGCAAGCTGCGAAAAAAACTGCTCAGCGAGGATGCCCCGACCGCGAAACAATTCCATAAGTGGCTTTCGACAGAGCCGCTTCCCAATATCTTTGAGCTGTTGTTAGCCTCGGTCAATATCATGGAGGCCAGCATCACGGAGTCGCGCCTGGGGATCGACAAACCGGACCTGATCATCCGCCCCCCGCTGGGAGAGTTCCGATTCCTGGAGTTCAACCGGGCAAAGGAGATCATCTCCATCGGCTACGAAAGTGCGAAAGAAAAAATACCTTTATTGAAAGATGTATCAAGCACAGCGAAGTAATCGGGTACAATTAAAAAATCAGGCCGGGCCAGGCGGCATATTTGGCCAACAAAAAAAGGAGGAACAAACATGTGCAAGATATTGATCGTTCAGTACAGCATGTACGGGCACATCAACAAAATGGCTGAAGCGGTGGCAGAAGGGGTGCGGGAAGTCGCAGGGTGCGAGGTTGTCATCAAGCGGGTCCCCGAGACCCTGACCGATGAAGTCCTGGGAATGATGGGGGCGTTGGATGCCCAAAAAAGGATGGCCCATATTCCGGTGGCAACAGTCGATGATCTGGCGGATGCCGATGCCATCATCTTCGGCACCCCCACCCGTTTCGGCAATATGTGCGGCCAGATGCGCCAGTTTCTCGATGCAACCGGCGGCCTCTGGATGAAAGGTGCACTGGTCGGCAAAGTCGGCAGCGTCTTCACCAGCACAGCCACCCAGCATGGCGGCCAGGAATCGACCATCCTCAGCTTTCACACAACACTATTGCACCAGGGCATGGTGGTCGTCGGCCTTCCCTACGCCTTTGCCGGACAAATGACGATCTCCGAGATCACCGGCGGCTCGCCTTACGGAGCGTCGACCATCGCCGGCGGTAAAGGGGAGCGGATGCCGAGCGAAAACGAACTGGCGGGTGCCCGTTACCAAGGGGCGCATGTCGCACGAATCGCCCTCAAGCTGGTCGGGTAGAGCTCATTTCATAACAACAGGGCAAAAAACAAAGGCTTAGCTCTTTACATGGCTAAGCCTTTGTTTTTTCATAAGTTCTTCGGTTATTTCCCTTGAAGGATACTTTTGATCGTTTCATCCACCGATTCGGGCGACGCCTGCCGGTCGGGGCGCGCGTTGATATCGCCGCGGTCGCGCGCCAGGTATGCGAGGAGGTCCTGTCTTGCCTCAAGAAAGATGCCCCGGATCACCTCGTTCATCCGTGCCTGTCCCCGGTCGAACTGGCACTGGCGGTCGAACGTGCCACACCCCGCGTACAGGTCGGGCGTGTTCACGTAACAGCGGGACACGGTCTTCTCCCAGACCGGCAACCGATCCTCACCCCGTAGCGCCCGGAAATGGAGGACGAAATCGTTGGGCTGGTTCCAGGCGCCGGAGACAGTCGCGTTCTCTACCGTCCCTTCGATACGGTAATCCTCGTCCACCAGTTCCGTCGGGGTGGAGAGGAACCGGACTGAACGGAACCGGCCGGAAGCCGCGAGCTCCTCGGCGAAGGACTTCGCGAAAAAAGCCGGCGTCAGCGCGTTGATATGGCCGTCGATGCCGCTCTTCGCCAGGTTGAACCGCAGCGTTTCCGGCTCTAACACCTTTCCCCGCCGGATAAAATCTTCGGTTCCGTCCGTAAAGGGGAGGACCGCCAGCTTCAGGGGCACCCTCGCCACGCCTGCCTCGGGCGGGCCCGGCTTGTAGATGAACGTCGGAGTGGCCGAGCAGCCGGCGGCCAGCAGAAGGAGTAGCGCAACGCCGAGGAGCCGTTTCATCGTTTCACTCATACCTTTTGAATTTTGCATCAATTCCCCTTGAGAATTCTTTCAATTTCCCTATCCACCGATTCTCCGGCCGGGAGCGTTTCAATCGACGCAACAGGCCGTGGGGCATACTGTCCGTTGCGGTCTCCCGTGGACGCCAGCGTCCTGACCAGGTCCGTCCTCGCCTCCGCAAAGAAGCTTTGCATCACCCCGTTAATATCCGCATGGATCCGGTCTACCATGCACTGGGGGCTCATTCCACATCCTTGCGGATGGGTAGACTTAAATTCTCTTATGAATTTCTTTTCCCAAATCAACACAGTATCCACCCTCCGCAACGCTCGCAGAGAAAGGGAAAATTCGTTCGGTCGGGCCCAAACACCAGAGTAGTTGGCCTTTTCCACCACTCCTTCGATGATAAAATCCTCGTCCTTCACCTCCGCCGGACTGTATAGAAAGGTGACCGCCTGGAAATCCCCCGAGGACGCCATATCGTCGGCAAGAGCCTTCGCCCAAAGCTCCGGCGTCAGAGCGGTGATCACGCTGCCTGCGCCAGCTTTCGCCAGGTTGTACATCAGGCGTTCCTGGTCGAGCAACTCGTTACCGCGCTTGGTGAAATCTTCGGTCCCGTCCTTGAAGGGAAGGACCGCCACCTTTACCGGAAGACTTTGTGCGCCGATCGTTGGCGCCGACGGTTTGTACAGGAATGTCGTGTTCCCCGCGCAACCCGCCAACAAAAATAGTGCCGACGCTGCCAGCAAAATTCGCTTCATCAACATTTACCTCCCTATCACTTCTTGGTCATTGACCCTTGAGAATGAATTCGATCGTCTCGTCCACCGATTCCGGAGTTTGCGCAGAAGACTCCTTGCCCCGGCTTCCCGAACGGGACGACAGCGTCTCCGAAAGATCCACTCGCGCTTCGAGGAACATTTCCCGCAACAAATTATTGTGGTGCGCATGCCGCTGGTCGATCGCGCACTGCCGATCTAAACCGCAGCCAAGTGCATAGCCGACCCCCAAGGAATTCTCTCTCGATACGACCTTGTTCCAGAAGGGCGGTTTATCTCTGCCGATTCTTGCGTTCAGGATGACGGCAAACCGGACAGGGTCGGATCCGCCAGGGATCGGCACATCCGCTTTCGTGACCGTCCCCGCGACAATAATCTCGTCGTCGTCCCCTTCCGAAATATCGGAAACAAACCGGACCGCCTGGAATTTGGCCGAGGCCGCCAATTCATCGGCGAAAGCCTTCCCCCAGCGGTTCGGAGGAAAAACAGCGACCCCGTAGTCGATGCCGGTTTTCGCGAGGTTGACGTACCCCCTCAGCGATGAATCTTGCCTTGTATTTTCCGCGGTGCCGTCTCTGAAGGGGAGGACCGCGATCTTGACCGGAAACGTCTTCGTAAACTCTTCGGACGGGTTTGGCCTGTAACTGAATGTCGAGTTGACCCCGCAGCCAGTCAAAACGAGGAACAATCCAGCCAACAGGAGACGTTTCATCTTAACTCCTTTCCTCACCTTCAATTCCCCCTGAGAATTTTTTCGATCTCCGTATCAACCGATTCAGAATCTATTTGTGGAGGTGAAACGGTGGAAGTGGCACCATCTTCATCGGCCCGGTGCCAGGATTGGGCCGACAGCGTCTGCACTAGATCCGCTCTGGCCTCTGCGAACATGTCCTGAATGACCTGATCGATTTGCTCTTGACTATCAACGCCACCATGAAATTTCCAAGCCCTCATGACTTCTTTTTCCCAGACCAGTCGATCATTGGCTCTTTGCCGGGCGTGGAAAGAGAGGGTAAATTCACTAATACGATCTACCACATGAGTGAAATTGGCTTTCACCACTGTACCCTCAATGAGAAAATCTTCGTCCGTCAGTTCCAACGAACTATAGAAAAACCGAACCGATTGAAAATTACCAGAAACTGACAGGTCATCGACAAAAGCTTTCGCCCAAAAATTTGGTGGCATAGCGTCAACAGCAGCATAACGGCTTTCAGTCTTTGCGAGATTGTATATTTTGGTATAATTATAAACATTTCCGCGCGTCGTGAAATCCTCTGTACCATCTTTAAAGGGCAGAACCGCTAATTTGACCGGGAGCTTAAGTCCGCCAGCATCAGGGGCGATCGGTTTGTAAACGACCTTCGTATTCACGCAACCGGCCATTAAGGCAATGGTAAATGCAAAAAACAGATATTTCCACCCACGCGAATAAACACTCATCGAATATCCTCCCACCATTTATTCAGCCGATCCAGCTCGGCAGGCATCGGGCTTGCCAGCCGCTCACCCTGCTGTGCTTCAAGCGTCTCGCCAGCTGCCACGATCACAACAGCCCCTTCCGGTGTCACCCCCTTTACCCGACCCTCCAGAACGACAATGGCGATCTTGTCGGCGGCGGAGAACAACACAAACCGCGCCGCCCCGAAGCGCAAGCTGATGGGCACAGTGGTGATCACGTTCTCTTGGGCAATTGGCACCGTCATCCCCGCGATGGGCGGTTTGTACGGTTCGAAATACAACCGCCCCTGAGCGAAGGTCAGTCGGCACTCTTGCCCCGAAGGGCAATCGTCGACGACCAGCTTCGAGTCCGGTCCGATCCGGATCCCGCTGCCATTCCAAAAGGTTAGCCCGACTCCTTGCCCTGTCGTTCCGATGGATTCCTTTGCGCGGATCGTTTTCGGCTCAAGACCGCCGCCCCAAAGGACCGCCTGCGTACCCGACGCAGCCTCCTTTTTAAGAGCGGTTCCGATCCCATCGAGCGCTTTTTTCTGCTCAGCCGCATAGGTGCCAAGCTCATTGCGCGCGGCGTCTCCGGGATCGAGCGAGCCCTCGAACATCGTCACTGCCTGGAGCAGCGCCCGCTTCTCTTCCGCTTCGCAGTAGAGCGACAGGACGGGCGGCCGGCACGGGTCTGCGAGCGGAACGAGCGTCCCGGCGGCGCCCATCGCTTCGGACAGGCCTTCCATCCGGAGCAGGACGTGATCGCGCCACGACAGAACGTAGAGGCTGTCGTTGTGCCACCGCAGCATCCCCCCGACGTTTCGCCGGACGACGACGAAGTCGTTGCCGCGCAGGGCATACAGGTGGTCGCCCTCCGAAAAGTAAAGCACGTTGTTCCGGTCATCGACCGCCAAGGAGGGAATGTGCGAGAAGCCGGGCAGATGCGCCAGAAGCTTGGCAGGGCGGCCCTCCCGGAGGGTGTAGATCCTGGGGCCGGCGGAAAAGAAGAGCGCCCCTCTCGCCAGGGCCATCGCGTCGATCGGGGCGTCGAGCTCGACCAAGGCTTTGTGCCCCGCGCCTTCCTTGTAGATGAAGAGTGTCGGCTTCCCGGCCGCCGTGACGCCGCTGATAAAGGTCTGCTCCCTGTCGGCAGCGAAGATGCGCTGCTGCAAGGGAATTTCGAGGAGTTGCCGCGGCTTTTCCCCCTCTACGACAAAGAGCGCGCCGCCCGAAATCAGCTGCAGTTTTTCCCCGGCAAAGGCAAGCCATGCGGGATTTTTGAGCGGCTCACCGAAAAGGAACTTCCCTGCCCCCGCATCGAACACGTTATCGCGGGTGAGGAGAAGTACCGCTCCACCCGGAGCGACGTCGAAGACGAAGGGATCGCCAAGCGATGCGGTGGTAAGCACCTTCCGGACCTCGACGTGGGGAGCGGCAGACGTTGCAGCCGACATCCCGAGGAGGATTGTCAGCGCCAGCAAGGCGAATGTGATGCCGCCGTGGCCTTTCCGTCTCCAGTTCACTTGTGGTCGCCCCACCCTTTCTTGTATTGATAATGATATTCCGGGAGATTGATCTTGCCGGTCACGTCATCGAACAGACTGTTCAGGAACTTGATGGGGACTCGGTAAGCCCGGTCCGCCAGCTCCTGGGCATCCGCCGCACTGCCGGAGCCGATCACCCGCGGTGCATCCTCGAGGATCTCCCCGATCTCTTCCGTGGTCCCCTTGACCGCGTCGAGGATCTTGATGCCGGCCTCCACGCTCTTCCCGAACGGGCCGGAAATAGCCACAAGGACCTCCTTCGCCGCTTCCTGCCCCTTGTCCTCCAGAAACTCCCGGGAGGACGGTGGCTGAAGGAACTCGGTGAGCTCCACCTTCCCGTCCGCCACGCGATACCAGGAAGCCGCTTTCTCGTACCCGGCCGTTGCCTTGTCCTGCAGCCAGGAAGCGCCCTCGCCGTCCTCCCAAACAGACACTTTCGGCAGCGGTGCGACGGGCGCGTCCAGGCGCGTCCCTTTTTCCCAAGGCTGTTCCCATCCGGCCTTGAGGTCCACGACCTTTCCTTCGAGGGGAATCCCCTGGTCGGCCTGCCGCTTCGGTTGACCCGCGGCTTTTAACGCCGCCACGACGTCGCGGCTCTTTTCGGGACTCTTCCGGGAACGCGAGTGGGCGCCGCAATAGTTGCTGACGCCCGAAAGTCGATCGGCTTCCTGCCGATACTGCACGGCTTGTCGCCTCAGCGCTTCGACCCGCCGCAGCTGGAGGTCCGTCTCCCCGAAGCTTTCTGCTCCGCCGCTTGCCGAAGACGCCGCATTCATCGCCGCGGACCGGCTGTCGCGCTTGAGGCGCTCGACCTCTGTGCGCAGCTCGCCATTCAATTCCAGGCAGGTCTGGCGCGCCTGGTTCGCTGCCAGGGAGTAGGACTGCTGGGTTCGCCGGATGAGATCGGCGCTCCCCGAATTGCTGAAGGAAGGTATGGGAGGAATCGATGGGCAGGAAATCTGCGGGATGCTGCAAGTCCCGGGATTGCCCAGGCAGGCGTCGATGGCCTGGAGCATCCGGCTGATGCCGCTCTCCATCTGGGTGAAGTATTGCGAGAATCCAGGGACGAACTTCCGGTCGGTGTTGGCGGCCGCCACCCCCTGCCGGAGCTGCGACAGGATCGTCCGTGCCTGTGCTGTTTGGGCCTTGAGGGACTGCCGGAGGGCAGAGGTGTCGGAGGCGGGCGTCAGTCGGGTTTTGTCTGCGATGTTATCCCGGCCTTTCAGGAAACGCCGGCGCTCTTCGGATTTCCGTTCGGCTTCCTTCGCTTCCCGGTCAGCAGCAGCAGCATTTTCACAGAGACGATCCGGCCGATCGTTTCCAGGATCAGCCCACGCGACAGGAGCCGGCAATGCATGAACGATCATGAGGATAACAATCCACCGTCTCATCCGGTCTGTTCTCCCTTGCATAGGCTTTGTCAGTGGTTTGTCAGTGGTTTGTCAGTGGTTTGTCATCGAGGCAACGAAAGCCCGGTGGTTCTCTTTGAACTGCTCCATGCGCCGGCTATCGCCGTCGACCTTTCGTAACAGCTCATCGGCGGCGACAAGCAGGAACTTCGCATTCGCGATGGCACTGAGCCGGTTATGGGCCTCCATAAGCCGGTTGCCCTCATTCTCGAGCTCATCGGCACGCATCTCGAGCGGACCGGCCTTCTTCTCGGCCTCCATGGACAGTTGTCCCGCCTGCCCCTGGGCCGCCATGACGCCTTTGGCATCCATTGCCTGCTGACCCTGGATGAACTTACCGGTCAAGGTAGACGTCAGAGCGGAATTGGCCGAAAGTTGACCACCGCCCATGCTCGAAATGATGCCGAACATTTCGCCAATAAGACCGGAGACGGCGGCACTCTGTTCCGCCTGGTTTCTCAGCATCTCCCCTTTTTGCGAAGAATCCGAGCGGAACCCGCCGGCCTTTTTTCTCAGGTCGCTGGCCGCCTCGTACTTCTTGTTTGCCGTCGCTTTCAGGAGTACCGCCTTGCGCGTCAGCGACTCCCCTTCTTTCTTCAGTCCGTCCGCTTCGGACGCGGACATCAAAGGCAGCGCAGCTTCGGTCCTGGGCAGGAAAAGGGGATTTTCCGCCCTGGCCAGGCTCGGGGCGCCGAGAAGACATATCGTGATAATTCCGGCCTTGATAGTCACGTATTTCATAGTTCGCCTCCGAATTTTGCAACGAGACAGCTGGCAACGTAAAATTGTAACGGCCGATACAGGCCGTCCATCTCGAGCAGAAGGCGCTTTATATCCGCCCTGTCCCGCGCGATCGTCTTCTCCGCCATCTTGAAACGCTCAAGGGCCTTTCTTGCCGACACCGAAGCCTTTTCCCGGCCGACGTCCAGTCCTCCGAGGGGACCACTGCCCAGCACCTCCTCCGAAAGCTCGGCAGACTCCAGTTCGTCGGCGACGATCGAACTCGCACTAAAAGCAGCCTTGGCCATCTCGTCCCGTTCGCCGTAAACCTTCCAGTGGGTTGCCAACTCTGTCCGCCGTTCCTCCGCCTTCGCCATCATCAGGAGCCCTTCGTCAAGAGCACCGCCGAGGCCGGGCTTGGCCTCCAGGATCACGGTGGTGCAAGCATCCGGCAAAGACCCGGAGTTCCCTCCTGTTTCGATTTCGTAAAGGGCATGTCGCAGAGAATCAACATCACCGGTCTTTTTCCTGATTGCCGCAGACAAGGTCAGGGCGCAGCCGTATTTTTTAAGCCAAGGGCTATCTTCAACCGCCCGCGCGAGCGTTCCCGGAAAATTCGAGGATCCCGCCGGTGGCAGGGAAGAATTTGTCCACCTCTGAATTTCTGTTACGCGGGGGCTTTCCGGGAATTTCTGCAGGAAAGCCTTGAAACCGAATTGGTTCCCCCAGGCCCTGACCTGGGTGTAGCTCTTTTCGGAAAAAAACTTTCGCCCTTCATCGGCAAAGCGCGACTCCGGATATCGGAACAGGAAATATTCCATGGCCACAGGAGAGGCTTCCTCGCGCGCGCCTTTAAATTCAAGCTCCTCGAGTTTGTTGCGGACGCTCCCCACTTCGACGTGACCCTTGAAATAGGTGATAAAATCGTAAAGGTCCGCGACCGATGTCTCTTTTTGAGCGGCCTTGACGGCAAGATCCACCACCATGGCGGCGGTCTGCGGATCGGGATTGGTCTTCATGGTCCGGACGCACTCGGAAACGGTGTCCGCCTTCATAATTTGGTCAATTTTCGATTTTTCGACTAACTTGCGAGCTTCACCCACATGACCGCTTGACGGGTATTGCTGAACGAAATTTTGATATCCAGACGGGGTGTTAACCTCTTTCGCGATATTCCAGGCGGTGACTTCCGGAGAGGTGGCGCAACCAGCTAGAGCTAAAACAAAAATCACTAAACAGAGTTGTTTCATTCCTTCGCTCCAAGTATCTGTCTTTATTATGAGGGAGTTCGAATAATCCAACGGTTGGGGGGGGACACTATTCACTTCCGTCGTTGCCTCCGGAAACCGCAAACATAATTAATCAAAAAGAACGTCATTTGACAACAAACAAATGAATCAGCGAGGTTTTTTTCTGTGGCAGCGACACTGGCAAATAAACCTGGCGGTTGACACTAAACCCCGGTTTTATCCCCTCACCCGGCCTTCGGCCACCCTCTCCCGCTGGTAGAGGGGAGACTATTTTACCTTCTCCATCAGGGAGAAGGTGCCCCGTAGGGGCGGATGAGGAGTGTTTTTGATTAAGAGCACAAACCAAACCGGACAACACTGAGTTACGCAGAGAAATGGCGGAACATCAATAGCCTGTAATCGTAATAAGTTAGCAGGGGTTTTTCTTAGCGGTGTAAAATCCGGAGGAGACTGGTGGACACCCCCAATCCTATTTAAACTGAGGGCATTATAAAAAAAAACAAGAAGCTGCATTGGGAGTACGCTAGTTTTAGCGTCTCAACTGGCAACCAGTCCCTTCTTCTTGTTAAGGGATTGCCTGATACCAGTCCCCCATATTTCAGGGGCTCAAGCAGCTTCTTGACTTTATGAAGTTGTTTGGGAGAGCGCCAGCTTTTTAGTCTAGCGTTTCAACTGGTCGATTTAAGATCCAGTCCCTCATATTTCAGAGGCTCAAACAGCTTCTTGATTATAAGCATACCCCTGAACCAGGGCCTGTCAATGGCGAGATTTAAAAGAAAAAAGGCTGTTAACACAATAACTTGAATGATTGAGAACCTGATACAACTTTAGTTGTAGTCACAACCCCAAGGTGGGCAATTTTTCAAAATCCGAGAGATAGTCAGATGGTCGGGGCAAACTGAGCTTTCACCGGAACCTCTAGGGAACCTCTAGGGGGTAAAACGACAAAGGACTTAGCCCAATTAAGAGCTAAGTCCTTGTTTTTATGGTGCGCCTCGAGGAATTCGAATCCCCGGCCTTCTGATCCGTAATCGTAAATTTCAGCTATTACGTCGCAAGAGTCAAAATCGGTAAAACCTCCCAACAGCCGCCATTTTCCCTTTTTCGATGGAAAACAACCGGCTAGTGGGCGTTTGACGGTACGAAATCCAAAGTGGCAGTCCTAACTTACGTTGCACAGGAACCTCTACGGAACCTCGAACGATTTTCGGAACGTTTGTCCGATTGGTCAGAAGGTCTATGAATCCTATTATTTTTACAACAACGTTGATTACACATAAATCAGCTTTATTGCTTTGTTGCAAGCTGTTCATAGCCCAGCAAGGATGAAGGGCTGAATCTTTCGAATCCCCAGCGTGGTAACTCTCTTTTTCCATCTTTAAAGCTCTTAAGCAACTCATCAAGATCGGAGGGTACATTGATTCCGAGCAGGCACTTGATTCTGTTAAAATACTGGGCAGAAACCGATCTGGCGAATATTTCAAATGGGCTGCGGTAGTGCCCTAAATACAGAAGTGTTTCTGGAAACCAACCAAAGTTATCACTATCAACTAGCTCTTCTCTTAAAAAGAGAACAAAGTCTGCTTGCATCAGGTATTTGAAGTCAATACCTGTTCCAAGATGTCTTTCCTTCAAGAGGTCGGCCCGTAATGATGCCCGCTCTAATTTGAGCCTATCATTTCGGTGTTGCAGAGATCGCATGTACTTTCGGAACACAGTATATGAAGCCATTACATTGTGCCCGTGCTCTGAATTACCGGACAGGTAGTAATGCTGGCCCATAAGTAAAGAAGCTTGTGTGAACCGTTCGTACTTCACCAAGATGGCGATGGTGTAGAGGAAGAGCTCATGAACGATGAACTTGAAGTTGTCGTAATCCCATTCATGTCGTTGGTGTGCATTTTCCGGACGGTCCATATACGGTATCAGCGACTCAAAAAATCGATGCAGTTTTTGCATGGAATCGTCGGAGGGATCATATTGCGTTATTGTCACGAGTAATTGGATGAACTCATTACGATATGGTAGAAAATCCTGAATACTCTGGACAACGGCATCATCAAATTCACCGTCAGTCTTACTAATCCTGAATCGTTCCAGGTTCTGAGCAAAAAGATCTAAGTATTCACTTAGAAGCCCGGACGCCGCAGGCTTGCTGGATTTTATGGCATCCATGGTTCGCTTGAATAGTGCGGTCGTGCCGAGAGATATTGCTGGCCCTTCTGTCGCAAAGATCGGTGCCTTGCCAAGCTCGGGTTTGACGTACAGTGGTTTGTCGAATACCCACCGGAGAAACTTTTCAAAGTTGTCCGCGTAAGTGTCAGGCTCGCTGAGATCAATATAAATGCGGGACTTGTAATATGTAGGCAGGCACGCCTTACCCGCCTCGTCTTTTTCTGTGACTATCGCGACGAACTTGACCTGTTGCTGTTGCTCATAAACTTGCCGCGAGATGATCTGAGTCTCTGTGCCGACTCCACCACTTCTGCCGTCAGCTTTATCGGCATAAACGCTGTCAGATATGATGGCAACCTTTTTAATATCAGGGTCTGTGACCATCTTTTCCATGAAGGCATAGGCGTCATGACCTTCCCGCAGATCCCATTTGTCGAAGATCACATCGATCCCAGATTCCCGCAGTTGCGTCGCAAGATCGACCACCCATTGTTCATGTGAAGGATTGGACCAGCTATAGGAAATGAAAAGTTTTGGAGCGTCCACGGATTCGTCCCCTTAAATTTATTTTATCGGCCAGCCGCCATGCTCAATTACCTTGTCGATCTCAGCCATGATGTCAATCTGCATTGGAATTTGACCCATCATCGGCGCTTTGATTTAACCGTTGAAGCGGTAATCTTTTAACAGTCAAGCAGTTACCCCCTTTCCTTGTGTTTGTAACAGCATCTAAGAATAATCTCAGATAAGACCTGCATCCTTCTCTTTACAAACCTCTTCGACTACTGCAGCTACATCGTGAAGGAAGGAGTTCCTATCTGGCGAAGGGGTTGAGTCTGGAATGGGTGCAGCTCGGTCGTAAATCCTTTCGCCGATGATGGATGCCCGAGTATAACTTGAACCTCTACCCGACTGATTGAAGGCGGATTGCCACTCAGGCATGCGTTCGGCACGTAGGCGCCTCGTTGCAAGATCCTGTACCCTGACTGAAAGAGCATTAGCAAGGGCGTCGAACACTTGCAGTTTCTGATCGTCGTCGGTCGGTTCAGTAGGTTCCCAACGCAGCGGATTCTGAAGCAAAACGTACAGCTTGTCTTGAAGCTGTCTGCGGAGATTGGCAACAGGCTTTAGGTCGGCGTACTCGTCTTCCATGCCAGGGGTTCCCAGTCTTCTGCTCAGCGCCCAGATTCTTTTCCAGTGCTCCTTACCAATTCCTGGTTTACTGCTAAGTCCAAGGATCGGCCACCATGTATCGTGGAAACTTTCGGCAGCGTCCTTAACAGCGAGTACAAGATTCATTCTGTCGTAGATCGGCTTTGCCTGGACAGGGGCTGGTTTATCGATAATTGAATCTATAGCTGACAGCACTCGTTGGAGCTGTCCGATCGTGCGTTTGTGCGATTTTTTTGTAGAATCCAAAGGTTCGTCGATCCCTCCAACGAAATAGCATGCGCCGTTCAAGCGACCACGCAAGGCTCTTTCGGCGAATGAGCCAATCTCTTCTCCGATAGCCGCTAGCACATTTTCTGCTGATGCAAGTACATGCTGCTCCTTGGCAGAAGCGTTCGGTAAATTATCCCCTTTCACTTCATCGAAATGCGTAAAGACAAGGAGAAGTTTGCACGCACTACCGGAAGAGATCATATCCTTCATAGCTGCAACTGGTGCGGCCTGCATAGGTTGCATTGCATTGTCTACCAACACAATAGCGTCTGCTGAGTCAATCCTACGGGTCAATGACGTCGAAATGGCTGCCATAGACTTCGGAGTATGGCCTAAGCCCTCGCCATCCAGTAGCACCAACTTTGGTTGCTTGCCATCGTTCCATTCTGGAACAAAATTGCCGGCGACCCTGACACCGTTGACCAGAGGCGTCAATAGGCTTCCATAGCGAGGAGCATGGTTGCTGGAAAAGCGTGTTATCGTCTTTATGAACGTCTCTCTATCCTCTGTCTGCCATGACCAACATTGTGGCCATCCTTGCTTGTTTCTGCGAACGACGCCTACCAGTTCAAGAAGCGAGAAGCGTAGCTCGATTTCATCCATGAGATTGTCGCTGACACTGTGGAAAGCGTCGTCTTCTCGGAGACGACGATCCAGTTCTTCCTCGAAGAGTTCGTCGACAACTCGCTGGTCCTTCTCGTCAATTGCCCCTACCTCTTCTTTTAATTGAGCCCCGTGTCGATCTGCAATTGCCCTGATGGCATCGACACACTCTGAAAGTACCGTGTTGGTTTTCTCAAGATCTATGGTTTTTTCTTCAAAGCTGTTGTCTTGATCATCGGTGTCATCATCATCTTCGTCCTCGTCTGGGACTATGACTTGCGGACCATTGCCGAGAATGTAGTTGAAGCGGAACCGTTGGTTCACATGCATTAAGAGTTTTCGCAAGATTTCTGTGTCGTCACCTCCACGGTAAGCTGCCAACACGGACTCCGAAATACATTCGTTCAAGTGCTCGCGGACTTCTTCTACGGGGAAGAAAGTGACGACGGCTCTGTATGGGCCACTGTCGAGCAAGACTTCTGTTTCATGGACCGTAGTTTTCGCCGTTGAGGTGGATGGAAAGCGTTCCGTCTCTGGATCGGTCCCGATCAATTGTCGCAACAGAGTGGTCTTCCCTGCTCCCGTTGTTCCGAGAAGAAGCGCACGCCTGTACTCAGAGTCTAAGGAAGACGGTAATGCAATGATGCTTTCTCTAATTGCGTTATAGTCGTTCATCTCAGGTTCCATCCCATGAAAAAAGATTTCTACGACCCGCCGGTTGAAACGCTCCTCGGCTATATTTTTTGCTGAAATGCTCCAAAATGATTCGTCACAAAGAAGCTGATTAAGCTCGTCTTTTAGCTTGTTAGCTTCCTCTGCATCTGAAGTTCCAAGCCCCTGTCTTACGCGTAGGCCTGTCCTCCCGGTGTTAGTGTCGATGCGTACAGGATGTCTAAAGATTACCGCCCAAGCATTTCGTCCTTGAGATCGGCTCAGGGTTGCAACAAACTTTTTTTCCTGCATGTTTTCCTCCGTTGTTCAGTTGTTGTTCTGTTGGCAAGAATACACGGTCTATTCTGGGTGTCAAGTATTTTTTGAACAACGTCTGAACAACGGCGAGGGGGTTATTGGAGTGTCCGAATCCTTGCTAAAAACAGTAAGGCCCCAGCCAATTAACCTTGTTGCCCTTTTTAAGTGAATCCAAACCTGAAAAGCCGAAAACCTATTGACAAAAAATAAAAAATAAATATTATAAAAAGGTTTAATTGACATAAATATATTTTTATGTTATTATGATTAAAATATACAGCTACGGGGGTTGTGGTGGGTTCGAATCCCGCTACTGTGCTAGCCATTGTTGCCCTTCCAATTTTAACTTTGGTCCGTTGGATCAGTTCAAAATTTACGGAGGTAAAAACAATGAGTAAAACGGTACGAAACTATAACGGGGTACCAAGTACAGTAATGAGTCAAAACAATACAGCAGCAAGAGTCGTCGGGTATTTTCTTGAAACAACCTGGGCAATTGGCGTTAGTATAGTGGCGGCGATGGTCATCTCACCCTCAACCCTTTAAGGAGATATTTCTCCTAATAAAAAAGCGGATAGGCATAATGCCTATCCGCTTTTCTTGTGACAACACTGAACCTGAATGCACTGGCAGCCCTCACCTTATGCGAAGTGCCAATCAAAGTTACGTGCGGGTGTGTGATCCCATTTCATTGGAATTCTAAAAAAGAATCGGGGTCAACCTTAGACCTATATAGGGGGGTAGTTTATTCGTTTAAGATTTTGCAAGGAACTTTTTACCGTATCGTAATCCTCCGAGCCATCCAGTAAACCATGAATGAGGTAACCCCTACTTTTTATTTCCTCAGTCCAAAATTCCACTAATTTAACTAATAAGTCTGCAATAGGTTCTAGTTTATCTTTTTGAAAATCTTTAAGATTTAATATTGTTGAAACCCAATCTTGATCTATAAGAAGTTCTAGGTCTTCTAGCTCTTCATTATCGTCATATTTCCAATTTCCAGCTAGGCTACCAGAATACAAGGATTTTTTTATTTTCCGCAAGAGGGATATTATTTCATCTAACCACTTTTTCAATCCAATACTTTTAGAAAGATCACTATCGATTACGTCAGAGACGTGAAGTAAAAAAACATAATACTCGTCAATCGACTCCAAAGTTAGTGCTGTCCTTTCATCAGCTATGACTACCATTCCAGCTTTTTTTCCTCTGGCGAGAAGACTTAAAGATTTACTAGGTACGCGTGATCTTAAAGTTAGTACTGGATTTTCCATGAGGACGCTCTCAGTCATATTTCTACAAATTTATGAAGTTGCAAGAATAGTTCAATTCACCAATGTGATTGATACGGATGCAAGCATAGTATGACTTGTATTAACTGGATCACAAATTCCCACACGGGGACCACTTGTGAACCTCGGGACCACGGGGCCTAACTAATAATAATCGTCCTCTCGGTGAACGAATCCAAGAGCGGAACGATTATGACTCAACTTTTTTTAGCAAAACGAGAAGGATATTTCTCATTTTATTTTTAGAAATGACGACACCGTCATCCGTAAAATCAGACTTAATTTTTTTGACTAAAAATTTATCTATATAACCATAAAGTATAAATATAGCCGCCTGAACTGAAATATGGACGAACCAATTATATCTATTTCGCGGCTTTGTTACGACAGTTGCATTCCATAGCTGATAAGTCCCGAGATCTATCAACTTTTTATTTAGTTTTTTTATGGATGCTTCGGGCCTGTAAAGGATTTTGTGTAAATGGGTTTGTCGGTTAATAAGTCGGCATCCTGTCGCCGAAGATGATCGTAAACTGATTGAGTGCCGATTTCCAG
>PHAV01000024.1 GCA_002841765.1 Deltaproteobacteria bacterium HGW-Deltaproteobacteria-4
TTTCACCGTTTCCAGAATTCAATGTGAACCGCCGTATACGGAACCGTACGTACGGTGGTGTGGGAGGACGGCGGGAGTAATTCCGCCTCCTACCCGATTTCGGAGAGTTTGTTCTGGTGTGGGAGAAAAAGTGGGGCGCTATGCATATGTTTGGAGGAATGTGCGACCTTGGATGTTGGAGGATGGGTAAAATGGCATGGATGGTTACTGAAAGGGGGCTTTCTTACTGGCTGTTTCAGCGATCCTTTATTTGTCGTTCCTGTCTTTTAATGCACATGCAAACGATCGTGGTATATCCAAAAAACATTTTTGTCGTGCATTGAGGATTCACTCCTCTGCAAAGACTGGAATCGCCGGGAAGAGAGGTACATTGCTCTTTGCAGGCACACTCTTTGGCATAGATACATTCATCCTCAAATTTGCAGGTAGGCTTCTGCTGGTTTTCTTTTGCGGGTACAGACGGAAGAGCCATTTCATTGATCCACAGATAGTTGTTGTTTATCAGGGGCAGATTATATCTGACGATTCTGAAAAGAATCTTACATTTCAGAAAATTTGTCCATAACATATTCCGCACAAAGAGCCAGGTTGACCTAAAATGTTCCGTTCGTTTTTGATCAAACCATTATGTTTGATCTGCATCAAGGCAAAGATGCAAATTATTTTGTAAAGTTTACTCAAAATCAATTTAACCTGGAGGTCATGATGAGCAACGGACAGAACAATTTAGCAGGACAGGCTTTGACCCTCACAGATCTAGTCAGTTATCAGGACGACGCCGTCGTCAGCAAGACTCTTCTAGATCGCAAGGGGGTGGGGACGATTACTCTTTTTTCATTTGCCGCCGGACAGGGGTTGAGCGAACATACCGCGCCCTTTGATGCGGTGGTGGAGATTGTCGACGGCGAAGCGGAGATTACCATCGATGGGGTGGCGCAGACGGTCGTGGCCGGGCAGTTGTTGATCATGCCGGCGAATCACCCGCATTCGTTGCAGGCAGCAAAACCATTCAAAATGCTGCTGGTGATGATCCGGGGCTAATTTCTACAGGGCTTCACTTCGGCGCAGTAAACTCTCCAGGGCTACGGCCAATTGCTTGTAGCCGGCGGCATTGGGATGGATCGGGTCGGATTTGAGTTTTGCATCGCCGAGAATTTCCGAGAGGATCTCCCCTTCTACGGGGAGATCCTCTTCACGAGCGAGTTCTTCATACAAAGGTGGAACTTGCAGCCCGAAGCCGAGCGTCGGGACGGCGATCAGGACCACGGAGATTCCCCGTTCTTTTGCGCTCTGGACCATGGCACGCAGATTGACTTTGACCTGCCCCGGGTCGAGGCGGCGGAGAAAATCGTTGCCACCGTGACACAAAAGGAGCAGCGACGGCTGGGTTTCATCAAGAAAAGTGGCCAAGCGAGCCCGCCCTTCTTCGCTCACTTCTCCCGGCACTCCGGCGTTAATAACCTTGTGCCCGGTCAAGGACGCCAGGATCGCCGGATAACTTTCTTCCCGTCCGGCGCCTGTCCCATAAGTGAGGCTGTCACCAAAAGCGAGGATGACAGCATCATTGCCCAAGGGGGCGATTTTCGGCGTCTTCTGGCAAGAGCAGAGCAAGAGAGCGCAGAGGACCAGGAAAAGGAGGTGTCCGGCAGAAAATTTACTTTCGATGACGGGTGGGTGCGCCATTCTAACGTGCTTTCGACATGGCATCTGTTTTTGCGGCCGCAAGGGCCGCTTCCCAGGTGACGAGCTCTCCATCGTATTCTTTGACAAAGTCCTGTGCTGCCTCTTTGGTCGTAAAGGCCCACTTGGCGCGCATCGTCATGACCCCGCGTTTCTTTCCGCCCAGAACCCAGAAGGCCTTTTCAGCCGGGACGAGGTCGTGTGAATTGCGATCAGCGACGAGAAGCGCTTTGACCTTCTCCCCTTTATTGCTCTCCATGACCAGAACCGCACAGTGGAGGCTACAGATTCCTACTTCTTTTCCGTCAGGAAAAATGACAAGCATACGGCTAAAGCCGTATGCTTTGCGGTCCATGCCGCATTCCGAGCATTCGCGATGCCGGGGAATATCCATCTGATCTTCGGCTTTAACTGTCGTGCTGAAGATGCTGATCATGGAGAGGCAAAAGAATAACAGGGCAACCAGGATTCGCGGCATTTTATTCTCCTCGGCGGTGTCAAGAGTAAGACGCATGACTAATAGATCTGATTAGTTGTGCCCATGCATCGGCGCACTGTTTCCCATTTTCATCTTCTTCTGTTTACGCTTGTCACGGATCATTTTGGTATCTTTGTACATGTCTTCATACGAAGCTTTGATGGCGTCATCAAATGTTCCCAAGCTCCCTTTGTTGCTGCTGATGAACGCTTCGGCTTCGGATTTGTTGGCAAAGGCCCACTTTGCCCTCGCTGTCATGACCCCCTGCTTGTCACCACCAATAACCCAAACAGCCGACTCCGCGTCGATGAGTTTTTTACTGTTAAAATCTCCAACCTTAATCGCTGCCGGCGATTTATCGATGTTGTTGGCTAACTCGACAGCCATGCAATGAAGGCTGCAGGTCCCGGTGGAGGTGTTGTCATCATATTCGACGAGCATACGACTATGGGCAAATTGGGTCCGATCCATTCCACAATAGTTGCAGGAATCGGGTGATTCCACGGTCTCGCTGGCGAAGGAGGCAACGGTGAGTAACGAGAGAAAGAGCAGGAGTATGAACAATATTTTTTTCATGTGTTGGCCTTTCCTTTCTTTGATCTTCGGTTTCGATAGCTTAAGGGAGCGAGGTTAAGACCGTCTGCAGGGTAGAACCATTCCGATAGTCTTCATTCATGCGAATTATTCCGCTGCTGTCAATGACAATCGTTGTCCCCATGGTGGCAGCATAGTCATGCGCCAGCTGCCGGTTGATGTCGGCCAGAACAATAAATCCGCTGTTGGCATATCCCGCATTGGTCGCTGCCTCTTTTGCCTGGGCAACGGAAGCAGCGAGATAATCGACCGCATAGAAGCGGACATCAGGGAAGCCCGGCATGACATAGGAGAGGGCATGACTCATGTGGCTGTCGCAAATTGGGCACCACATGGTGAAGTAGAAAACGATCCCCTTTTTCCCCGCTAAAGCCGTGGGCAGGTCGATGTTCGTGTTATTGGTATCCATGATCGAGAAGGGCGGAGCATTCTGGCCAACGCCCCAGCCAGTCGTCCCTGCCTCAAAAGCTGGGCGTTCATCGTTACTGGAAGGGGTCAGGTCATCGGCGATCTCCCCACAAGCGCTAAGGAGTAAGAGTAAAAGGAGCAGGCAGCCATATTTAACGGAAGACATAGCGCACCCCCAGAGTATAGATGTCGGTCACCGGAAAGTTCTCGCCCCAACCATCTTTTTTGAGCGCGTGGCTCCAGGCACCCCTGATGCTCCAATCACTGTCGGTGCTCGAATAAGTAACGGTGCCGCTCAGCGATTGTTTGCTGAAAGCACTGTTCCGGTCGCTCGCACCGTCAATCTCGGCCTCGTCTTCAGTCAGATAGGCATAGCCGATAGTGCCAGTGACGGTGTCTCCCCCGGTGCCGACAAAGTAACGATAGCCGAGAGAGGCGGATGCCGAGAGGCGGTTGCCGGGCATTTTGTCATACGGGGCAACGGCTTTACCATATTCCTGGTTGATCGGGCGCTCAAAGTAAGTGCCGTAGCCGAGAACCAGAGAAGTGTTCCACGCCTTCATCGTCTTGTCGATGAGGAGATTGCCATCGAGGCGATAAAAACCGCGGCCGGTGACGTCAAAACTGCTCTCTTCGCTGTCATAAGGAGAGATGCCGGTCGGCAGCAGTAGAGAGGTTCCGATGGTGATGGTCGGGATGAGGACTTCGGCTCCTTTGGACAGCCATAGTGGTCTTTCTTCGAGAAGATCGTACCATAAAAAGAGGCTGGCATCGCCGAGTCCCTGACTGCTGGTCTTCAGCCCTGAGTAGTTGTTTTCGTTCCAGACGTACGGGAGAGTGGCCCCCACCTGCCATTTTTGACCGATACGGTGGGCGTAACCGAGGTTGAGACGGTACTGGCGCAGATCCGATCCCGGTGGGTCACTGGTATATTCCTGCTTCTGGTTCCAGAAGCCGTCATAAATCTCCAGATCGGTGGAGATGTCAGCGACCGCTTTGGCAAATTTAGGGACAATCAGTCCGCTCGCGGAACCGCCTCCGCAGCAAGAGGCAGATTCTGCCGGGGAGGGGGAGAAGAGCGCAGCCCCCGCAAGGAGGGCTGCGAATCCAGTCATAGTGAGAAAATTTCTCATAGAATTGGTGTCCGATTTACATCGAAGGCAAGGTGAAGGTGGCATAGTCAGTTGTTCCGGCAAGATCGGTCTTTACTTCACCATTGATCGTCACCTTGACGTAGACTGTGGCACCGGGAGTCAGGGTCAGGCCAGGGTTAGTGGCTGACCAGTGTCCACCGCCATTGTCAGTTGCATTAAAGTAACTGACATTGTCTGTTGAGATTTGCACCGAGGAGGTTGCTGGTACAACGTTCCAAGTCGTCCCGGTGGAATCGGTTAAAGTGCTGTCGCCAGAGACCGCCGGGAATTTCATCATCATGGCATCGTCGCGGGTGGCGAGAAAGAGGCTGAAGGTGTTGGTCGCAACATTAACGCTATCCTTGAAGAGCAGGTAGGTTCGCTTGGCCGGGGGCATATCTTTGTTGGCGACCATGTCGGCACTGGTCCCGTAAAGTTTCACCAGACTTGTCCCCATCGCCATGCCGACATTAGGGAAGAAGGTTACTGTCTCGGTATCGTTGATTTTGACCTGAAGCTCCCAATATTCCTGAGTGGCCATCATAGTCATCATGAGATAATAGATCGTGCAGCTGTAGGTTCCGTCACCATTGTCAGTTACCGCATCTGCAGGTGAAGAATGGTCTTTACTCGCCATGTGCATGTAGGGGATCAATTTAATATTTTGCCCGATGGCCGGAGTGTCGTCACTACGATTAGTGAGCTTGAGGGTAAAGCTCGTTTTACCCAGTTTAGCAGAATTGATCCCGTCGGGGTTGACCACCTCAACTTTGTAGTTGTGAGTATAGGCGGTGACACGACCGAGCTGGACACTCGTAACGTCGCTGAAGTCCCTTGTTCTCATCGACTCAAGCGCAGTTGTGAATTGAGCTTTTGTGTTACCAGGAAGGGGCGTTGTAGTGTCGATGTTCACGGAACCAGATGCATCATTGCCATCTAGTGTCCCATCTGCCAAATCTTTGCTTAGTGCTAAAAGGAGAGAAAATTGTTTTTCAGGCGCTAATCCAAGGTCTTGGGTGAGTTGGCTGAATGCTGCTGCGCGCAGGGCTGCAAGCCGCTGATGCAAGTTAGTTGCGTCTGCTGTGTTTGGTGCAATAGATGGTTCTGGAATGAATCCAAAGGCCATGTTGAAGGCATTTTTTGCTTTGTTTAATGGTGTCCCGTTGCTGACCAACCCCTGAATGATTGTTGATGCCGGGTCAATGTGGACGACCGGAGTGGTAGTTAGTGTGCCACCGGCAATACAGGTGGCGAGTTTGGTCGCAGGGACACGGACATTTCCGGTCGCCTCGTCGGTGAAAGTCCCACCCGTTGCCTCGAAGTGAAGTTCACTGCTCAGCGCATTAGTGGGAATGTTGATGGTGTAGGTGCCGTTGTCAAGGCTGGTCACCGGCCCTGCTACCGTAGCACCCGCGCTGTCCTTGACCAAAACGCTGGCGCCAGCCACCGGAGCAGCGACAACGGAACCAGAGATGGTGGTTGTCGCGACAGAATTATCATCGCTGGAACTACCGCAGCCTTGCAGCAGTGCAAGGGAGGTGAGTAGTGCCGCGAAAAGTAAAGTTTTCACTGATTTCATGAGGCTTTTCTCCAGAAATGGTGTTGGTTGTCTGTGCGAATACGGCACTGCAAGGTTCTTCTTGAAAAAAAGAATCCTTCTCGCGGCCATCACTCACACGGGGGACAAAATATTTCAGGATGAAAAGGTCAGACTTTAGGTGGGGGGACAGGGGGGAGGATATGATTTTCAAGTTGGCTGGCAACGGAGACCGGTTGGTAAACGGTCGTTGCGACGGGACTGTCAAGAGATTTGCCCTTGGGCAGGAGGTAGGTTTCGATGCTGGCGCTCACCAAGGGATCTTCGCTGCCGCCACAAGGGAGAGAAGTGATAATCGTCCCTAGGGCGGCCTTTTCTTCTAAGGCCGACTGGATGTAATTTTTCTGACAACAAGGGGAGATAGACGCCAGGGCGCAGCAGCAGGTTCCAGAGGCGATACGGCTTGGCGCACATCCGCACAGGGAATGGTCACCTTGACAGGTCGCATGTGTCTCTATCTCAGGGAGGGCAGTGATAAAGGTCGGACCCCAAAGTGATAGTTGCAATAAAGAGAAGGCGACTATCGAAAGGATAGCACCGATCTTGCTCTTTTTTTTGAAATCACGGGTGGACATAATAGACTTCTACCCAAAGAGGGGAAGGATTGGGATTCCTCCAGAACCAAGGAATTCAAAATATCTTATTGTCACTTTTCTTGTCAAACAGCTTGCGGGCACGGAGATAGTTCATTCTGTCGGTTGTCTGTTAATTTGACAGTGTCAGCGCTTGCAGTTAAGGTGCGAGACTATTTATCCTACAGAAGGTTGTCCAAATGAAAAAGAAGAGTCAGTCGCCGCAAAATTCGGCGGATCAATCCATGGAGACAAACAAAATCGAGATGCCGCGCAAAACAAAGCCCCGTGTCTCTGCCCCTCTGATCAATAAAAAGGCCGCCGCCCGCGCAGCCGGGGATGCCGCTCGCGCTGCCGGGGAGGTTGACCCTTTTGCCCGCAAGAAGTCATCTGTCCCCAAATCGGTCCGCCCCCGGGACACTGCTGGCTCGCGTCCGCCCCGCTCCGAAGCGATTGAGGTGGACATCATGCGCCTGGATGCCGATGGCGTCGGCATCGCCCGCCATGACGGCAAGGATTTCATCGTCGCCGGCGCTTATCCCGGTGAGAAGGTAACCGCGACAATCGAAGCCAAGGGGCAGTTCCGCCTTGTCGGTCGGTTGCGGCGGGTGATCAAGGCACATCCGCACCGGATCGCCAAACGCTGTGACTCCCTTACCTCCTGCCAGGGGTGCCCCCTTCTTTGTCTCGACGAAGCCGCGCAATTCGAGATCAAGCAGATCCGCATCCGTTCGGCTTTCAACCAATATCCGCAGCTCAAGGGGGTGGAGATAGCACCGATCTGGAGTGCTCCGGAACCCTTTGGTTATCGCAGCAATGCCAAGCTCGTCTTCGGCCGTAAGCGCGGCATGGTGCAACTCGGTCTGTATCGGCGCGGCACCCATGATGTCGTTGATCTCGCCGGCTGTCCGCTGCACCATCCCTTGATTAATCGTATTGCCAGCGTGGTGCGGGAAGAGGTCGAGAAGCAGGAGATTTATATCTACAATGCGGAGAAGGGGCGGGGTTTGCTCCGTTATCTGCTGATCCGGGTCAGTCCCTCCCGTAACAAAGCAATGGTCACCTTTGTGGTGGCGGAGCGGGATCTAAAACAGTTGCCGCACCTCGCCAAATCCCTGCAAAAGCGGGTGCCGGAAGTGGTCTCGGTGCAGCAGAATGTCAATGCTACCACCGGCAATATCATCGTTGGTCGCGATACTCAGCGCCTCGCCGGGGTGACGGATCTCCTCGATCAGGTCGGTGACATTCGTTTGCAACTCGCGCCTGCGTCCTTCTTTCAGGTCAACCACGCCCAGGCGGCCCGCATCTATCAACTGGTGCGGGATTGGGCCCGGTTGCAAGCCAGCGAGACCGCCGTCGATCTTTATTGCGGTATTGGTGGTATTGCTCTCCATCTGGCGCGGGATGCCGGCCGGGTCTATGGCATCGAGACCATCGAGGAGGCGGTGAAGAACGCCCGCGCCAATGCCCTGCTTAATGACCTGCGGAACTGTATCTTTATTGCCGGCGATGCTGAAGAGGTGGTGGAGGATCTGTGCAACGAGATTCAGCGGGCCGAGGTGGTGGTCCTCAATCCTCCGCGCAGTGGCTGCCAACCCCAGGTACTGAAGGCGGCAGCTTCGTTGCAGCCGCGCACTCTGATCTATGTCTCCTGTAATCCTGAGACCCTTGCGCGCGATCTCAGTCTCCTCCATCCCCTCGGCTATGCGGCCGATGCCGTGCAGCCGGTCGATATGTTTCCCCAGACCGCCCACATCGAAACCGTGGTCCGACTGGTACCGATTACTCTTTAATCGACGAGTTCTTCCTTGTTGCGCCGCAGCAGATCGCCCGGCGCCGCGCCCTTGGGTAGGGGCATACGGACCTTGGCATTCGGTTGAATGGTGCTGACGACTTCATGGCTGCTGTTCATCACATCACGCACGATAAATTGATCCTGGCGCATCTGCGGGCCGAGCAACTCGATAACTTCACCACTGAAGAAACGGTTGCGGGCGCCGATCCAGCCGCTGCCGTCGGCGAGAACTTCTTCGACACTGCCGACAAAGTCGCAGGCGCGCCGGTAGCGGGAATCGCCGGCATGAATCCGCGCGTCACTGCCGCCGAAAAGGAAGCCGCTGTCGTAAGGCCGATGGCTGACCTTGTCGAGTTCGTGGCGCCACAGGGGATCATAGTGCCACCCGGCCGGATCGGCCGCGTAGGCGTCGAGAGCGGCGCGGTAAACGCGGGTCACGGCGGCGACGTAGTAAACGCTCTTCATTCGGCCTTCGATCTTCAGGCTGTCAATACCGGCGTGGATCAGGGCCGGGAGGTGTTCGGCGAGGCAGAGATCACGACTGTTCATCACATAAGAGCCGCGCTCATCTTCTTCGATCGCCATAAATTCATTGGGCCGTTTCTCTTCGACCAGGGCGTATTTCCAGCGGCAGGGCTGAGTGCAGGCCCCCTGATTGGCGCTGCGCTGGTTTAGGGCGGCGGAGAGGAGACAGCGCCCGGAGTACGACATGCACATGGCGCCGTGCACAAAGACTTCAAGACCGACGGTGGTCGCGGCGCGGATAGCAGTCATCTCCGCCAGGGTCAGTTCGCGGGCGAGATTGACCCGGTTGACGCCGAGCCCCTGCCACAAGTTAGCGGCGGCGGCATTGGTGGTATTGGCCTGGGTGGAGAGGTGCAGGGGGCGCTGCGGATCGATCTGTCGCACCAGGGAGAGAACGCCGGGATCAGCGACAATGTAGGCATCAATGCTGCTTGGTCGCAATTCTTCGAGCCAGGCGCCAAGGTGCGGAAATTCGGCCGGTCGGGCGAAGGCATTGAGGGTCAGATAGAGTTGTTTGCCGTAGCTGTGGGTCAAGGCGATGGCATCGCTGAGGGCGGTCGAATCGAAGTTCCCGGCGGCCGCCCGTAAACCGAAGTTCTGACCGCCGAGATAGACGGCATCAGCGCCAAAACGCAGGGCGGCGGCCAGTTTTTCCGGATCGCCGGCCGGGGCGAGAAGTTCCGATTTTTTCATCATGTTTCTCCTTGAGGATCGAGGTTACAGCGGCACTCCTATAGCATACTGTGGCGCGAAAGGGAAAAAACGGCCAATGTTCTCTTTTGCCGGACCGCTTTCCTGCTTGACAAGATTCCAAAAAGACTTTAATTTTTCTTGGATTTATAACTTTTTTGTCCGTCTGCCCGCGCCCGAACGGCTTCTATTTTGAGCAAGGAGATCATGATGCTCTACAAACGAATCCTCCCCCTGATGGCTCTGCTGATCGGAGTTGCTTCCCCGCTCTTTGCCCAGACTTCGATGGATCCGGCGGCAGAAGAAGTGCCGGCAGAAAACAGTTCAGCCTATCTTACTTATGAAGTGCAAAAAGGAGATACTCTCTGGGGTATTTCGCGACGGTTTATTGAGGACCCTTATTACTGGCCTGATCTCTGGGCGAATAACCCGGATATCCAGAATCCTCATTTTATCTTTCCCGGCCAGAAGTTGCGGATTTACACCGGTCCGATCGTTGTGGTCGGAGTTGAAGAAGAGAAGGTCTCCCCTGCCCCGGAGCAGGAAATTGTGACTTCAGAAATCACTCCGACTCCGGTAGCGCCGGTGGTTATCGCCGAGGAACCGGTGGTGACGATTGTGATTCCCGCCGGACTCAGCTTTATCGGCGAAAGTGAGCAGAGTGCCGGCGGCACCATCTTTGACTTCCCCGTTGCCCGACATTTTGCCGGGGATGGCGATACTGTCTTTGTCCGCATGCCGGAGGCGACGAATGTCGAGATCGGCGATTCTCTTCAAATTGTCAAATCCCGTGCTGATATCATTCACCCCGTCAGTAAAAAACGCCTCGGCTTTCAGGTCGATCAACTCGGAGTCCTTGAAATTACCGCGCTGGGGAAAGATCTTCATACGGCGATTATTCGTAAAAATTTCCGGGAAGTTGAGCGCGGGGCCTGGTTGTCTCCCAATAAAGCCCTTCACCAGCAAATTGCTTTGCGGCGCGCGTCAAGTGAGATGCGCGGGATGGTGATCAGCACGGCCTTGCGCAAGGAGTTGCAGGGTCCGAATGAAGTCCTCTTTGTCGATCTTGGCGAGGACCATGGTCTCATGACCGGGAACCTGTTGACCCTGACCCGGCCGCACAAAGCGACGGATCTGGTGACGATCAAAAATAGTCGTGATGCTGCAATTGTTTATCCTGAGGAGTTTATCGGCTACGCTCTCGTCGTCGATACCAATCCGGAGACCGCCACAGCGGTCATCCTCAAAGCCCTTGGTCCGGTCGTCATAGGTGATCTGGTTCGCGCCCAAACCGGGCAGTTGACGCGTTAGATTGATGTTGGGGGGGCCATGAGGGAAACTGAACATGATTGGCTCCGTCTGCACCTGACCCCCGGCCTTGGACGCAAGGGGCTTTTCCGTCTGCTAGAACATTTTGCCACTCCCCGTGACGTTCTTGAGCATGCCTCTGATGGCTGGCAAGGGGTGGCAGGTGTCCGTCGTACCGGTCTAATTCCCACGCTTTCGGACCCACAATTTCTGGCAGCGCGCCGGAAAATAGAACAAAGTCAGGCCCGCCTCGTCAGCTACTGGGACGAGGCGTACCCATTGCTGCTGCGGGATATCCCCGATCCGCCTGCCCTCCTTTATCTGCGCGGCGCCGAACCTCCCTCCGAAGCCCTTGCTATCGTCGGCTCCCGTAACGCTTCGCCGACAGGGCGGTATCTGACTGCGGAGATTGCCCGCGAGTTGGCATCGCGCGGCATCGGCATTGTGAGTGGCTTGGCGCGCGGCATCGATACCGCGGCGCACGAAGGGGCGCTAGCGGGGCAGGGGCCGACGGTTGCGGTCCTCGGTTGCGGGATTGATCGCATCTACCCGCCGGAGAATGAACGTCTTTTTATACGCATCCTGGCAGAAGGGGGGACGCTTGTCTCCGAGTATCCGCCGGGGGCGGATCCGCTGGCCGGAAACTTCCCCGGTCGGAATCGTTTGATCAGCGGACTTTGCCGCGGGGTACTGATCGTTGAGGCGGCCCTCGGCAGTGGCTCGCTGATCACCGCAGACTTTGCTTTAGAACAGGGACGCGATGTCTTTGCTGCCCCTGCCTCCATCGCTTCCCCGGTCGGTAACGGCGTCAATCGCCTCCTCAAGGACGGCGCCTTTCTGGTGACGGAGAGTGATGATATCCTCGAACGCCTTTGGCCGCGTTGCCCCTCGGCGCCGGTGCAGAAGCAGGAAGCGCAGCTCGATCTCTCTCTGTCGGAAGATGCCCGCACCGTCTATGCCCTCCTCGGCGAAGCCCCTCTGCATATCGATGAATTAGTGGGGAAATGCGCCTTGACTCCCTTTGCCCTTTCCGCTATTTTACTCGACCTAGAGCTCAGAGGGGGGGTCGAACAGCTCCCCGGCATGCGTTATATCCGCTATCGCCCCTCCCGATAACGACTCAAGAATGGAACAGAAACAGTACAAAGGAGTGCCATTGAACGAGCGGGTTTTGGTTATCGTCACCATCATTGCCCAGTACATCCTCTCGGATCTCGATTTCCCTGCCGAGAATGATCTGGTCAATGAACTTCTCGCATCGGGATTTGCCGCCGATGAGATCAATGCCGCCTTTCTCTGGATGGAACGCCTCAATCATGATCCGGTCGAACGGCTGACCCCGACCTTTCGGGCGCCGACCTACCGTGTATTTGCTCCCGAGGAATCCCGCCTCCTGTCTCTGGAGGCCCGCGGGTTCCTTGTTCGTCTCCGAGTGCTTGGACTGATTGACGAAACTCTGCTCGAAGAGATGATCCAGCGGGCGACCGGCGAAGCCAGTGATGTGCTTGGTCTCGACGAGATCAAGATTGTCGCCGCGCAGACCCTGGCCACCCATGCACAGTCCGAGTGGGGCAATGAAATTGCCAGCATCCTCGATGATGACTGGGACGGCTTTCTCCATTAGTTTTATCTCTCTGGCCGCCATTGTGCGGCCTTTCCTGTCTTTTCGTCACTAACAACCGGAAGCCACCCCTTATGGCAAAATCCCTCGTTATTGTTGAGTCTCCGGCCAAAGCCAAGACCATTGAAAAATTCCTCGGCCCCGGTTATCGCGTCCTGGCTTCTTACGGGCATGTGCGTGCCTTGCCGAGCAAGCAGGGATCGGTCGATATCGCCCACGACTTTAATCCTCTCTATGCCGTCCTCCCCGAGAGTCTCAAGCATATCGAACTCCTCAAGCGCGAAGTGGCCACGGCCAGCGAAATCCTCCTCGCAACCGACCCCGACCGCGAAGGGGAAGCGATCGCCTGGCACCTACTGCAGGCTCTCGGTGTCGATGCCGAAGGGAAAAAGCCGATCGTCAAGCGGGTGACTTTTCACGAAATCACCAAGGGGGCGATTCAGCAGGCGGTGGCGCAAGCCGGGAAGATCGACCAGAACCTGGTCGATGCCCAGCAGGCGCGCTCGATTCTTGATTATCTCGTCGGATTTAATCTCTCTCCCCTCCTTTGGAAAAAAATACGCTATGGTCTTTCGGCAGGGCGGGTGCAGTCGGTGGCGCTGCGGCTGATCTGTGAACGTGAAAAGGATATTGCTGCTTTCAACGAACGGGAATACTGGACGATCGAGGTCCTCTTTGCCGGAACCAAGGCTGAACCTTTCAAGGCGCAATTGGTCAGCGTCGATGGCAAGAAACTCGACAAGTTCGCCATTGTCAGCGAAGCGGAAGCGAGTGATCTGGTGCGCACCATCGAGCGTCGGCGTTTTCGCGTCGGCCAGATCAGCAAGGCAGAGAAGAAACGCAACCCGGCGCCCCCCTTTACTACCAGTACCCTGCAGCAGGAAGCGAGCCGCAAGCTCGGTTTTGGCGCGCGCAAGACGATGAGTGTGGCGCAGAAGCTGTACGAAGGGGTCGATATCGGCGAAGGAGCCATCGGTCTGATCACCTACATGCGTACGGACTCGGTCGTCCTCTCCGAGACGGCAACGACGGAGGCGCGGGAATTGATCACTGCCCGCTACGGCAAGGAGTATGCCCTCGCCAAGCCGCGCGTCTTTAAGAACAAGGCAAAGAATGCCCAGGAAGCGCATGAAGCCGTGCGTCCGACCTCGTTGGCCAATACACCGGAACGGGTGAAGTCGTACCTGACCCCGGAACATTACCGTCTTTATCAGCTGATTTGGACACGAACCATGGCTTCGCAGATGGCATCAGCGATCCTGGACGCCACCACTGTTGAGGTCGAATCGCTGCCGCCGGCGGAAGATCCTGTCGCTGCCGCCGATCAAGGGGCTAAGACTCTCGGCTTGCGGGCTAGTGGGCAGGTGGTGCGTTTCCCCGGCTTCATGAAGCTCTACATCGAAGGGACGGATGACGCCGAGGAAGAGCAGGAAGGCCTCCTCCCCACTCTTGATGTCGGCGAAGCGTTGCAGCGCAAAGAGACCTTCCCCATTCAGCACTTTACCCAGCCGCCGCCTCGCTACACTGAAGCGAGTCTGGTCAAAATTCTCGAAGAGTACGGCATTGGGCGCCCCTCCACTTATGCTTCGATCATGAACACTCTGGTGATGCGCAAGTATGCCCGGCTGGAGAAGCGTACTTTCTTCCCTGAAGATATCGGTATGGTCGTCAGCGACCTTCTTGTCAAGCACTTCAGCCAGTATGTTGATTATGACTTTACCGCCCAGATGGAAGAAATTCTTGATGAGGTCTCCCGTGGTGAAAAGCTCTGGAAACCGGTGCTGCGCGAGTTTTGGGAGCCTTTCATTGCCCTGATCAAGGTCAAGGACAAGGAGATCGTCAAAGAGGATCTGACCACCGAAAAGACCGAGAAAATCTGCCCGGATTGCGGAAAACCGCTGGTGGTGAAACTCGGGCGCGCCGGCAAGTTTATCGCCTGCTCCGGCTTCCCGGAGTGTCGCCACACGGCGCCGCTTGCAATTGACGGCAAGGAACCGGAAGAGCCGATGATCTCGGAAGAGGTCTGCGGAAAGTGCGGGGAGAAGATGCTGGTTAAGGAGGGCCGCTTCGGAAAGTATCTGGCCTGCTCCGGTTATCCGAAGTGCAAGAATATTCAGCCGCTGATCAAACCGGTCGGTACCGGCATCGTCTGTCCGATCTGCCATCAAGGGGAATTGACTGAGAAGAAGTCGCGTTACGGCAAAATCTTCTATTCCTGTAACCGTTATCCCGACTGTAAATTTGCCGCCTGGGATCCGCCAGTCAACGAAACCTGCCCGAAGTGCGCTTTTCCGATCCTTGTTGAAAAGGTCACCAAGCGCGACGGCACCTACCGCAAGTGCGCCAAGGAAGGGTGTGATTACCGCAAGGTGATCATCCCGCCGCCGGAGAAGGCCGCTCCGGCCGCGAAAGCGGTTAAGAAGACCCCGGCGAAGAAATCAACAAAGGCGTAGGGGCGCAGCACGCTGCGTCTGTTCTTGACCTTGCCCATAAACCAACAGGGGCGCAGCACATGCTGCGCCCCTGCATTTTTTCATTTCACCATGAAGGACCTATGACCACACCTCATATCACCATCATCGGGGGCGGCCTGGCTGGCTGCGAAGCCGCCTGGCAGTCGGCCCGCCAGGGCGTCCACGTCTCCCTCTGCGAGATGAAACCACAGCACTTTTCGCCGGCACACCAACTGCCGGGGCTCGGGGAACTGGTTTGCTCCAATTCGCTGCGCGGGGCAGGGATGAATAACGCCGTTGGCTTGCTCAAGGAAGAGCTGCGTCGCTGTGATTCTATTTTTATGCTGGCGGCCGACGCTTGTGCCGTCCCGGCCGGCGGCGCCCTTGCTGTCGATCGTGACGCCTTCAGCGCTTATCTCACCGAGAAGATCGAGGCCCATCCTCGCATCGAGCTGATCCACGGCGAAGTGACAGAGATCCCCGCCGAAGGGACGGTGATCATCGCCTCCGGCCCCTTGACCTCTGCTGCTCTCTCGGCGGCGATAGCGCAGCGGACCGGCAGCGAGCATCTTTACTTTTACGACGCCATCGCCCCGATCGTCGAAGCCGACTCTATTGACTACAGCAAGGCTTTCCGCGCTTCCCGCTACGGCAAGGGGGGCGATGATTACGTCAATTGTCCCCTGTCCCGCGAAGAATATTTTGCTTTTGTCGAAGCGTTGAAGAGTGGCGAAAAAGTCCCGACCCGCGACTTTGAAAAAGCGATCCATTTCGAGGGCTGTCTGCCGGTCGAGACCCTTGCCGAACGCGGCGATCTCACCCTCGCTTTCGGACCGATGAAGCCGGTCGGTCTCCCTGATCCCAGTACCGGTTATGAGCCCTTTGCCGTGGTACAGCTGCGTCAGGATGATCGCCACGCCACCCTCTTCAATCTCGTCGGCTTCCAGACCAAGCTCACCTGGCCGGAGCAGCGCCGTATCTTTGCCATGCTCCCCGGCCTGGAGAACGCCCGCTTCGCTCGTCTCGGCTCCATGCACCGCAACACCTTCCTCAATGCCCCGGTCTGCCTCACCCGTACTCTGCAACTCAAGAGTGACCATCGCCTCTACTTTGCCGGCCAGATCACCGGCGTTGAAGGCTACGTCGAGTCGGCCGGCTGCGGTTTTCTCGCCGGCCTCTTCGCCGCCCGCGCCCTGCACGGTCAGGAAGCGCCGCTGCCGCCGGCCACCACCGCCCTCGGCGCTCTCCTCTTTCATCTCGCGGAGACGGCAGTCAAAGATTTCCAGCCGATGAACGTCAACTATGGCCTCTTCCCCCCTTTGGACGACCGCAGACGCAAGCGTGCCGACCGACGCCTGGCGATGGCGGAGCGCGGGCTGGTGGATCTCGAACCGTGGCGACTGGCACTGGATGCTGAGTGAATTTCCTGCGGATAAATTGTAACAACTAGCCATATCAGGAGTTTGCACCATTCAATTTTCATAGAAAATCGCCACTCAGATTTCTTTTGGTGTGGCGGTTTTTTTACGAAGGCGGCTTCAGGCTTTAATTGATTTATGCTAGGACCATTGCTGGTCCGCCCGAAATATTTTGTCAGCCTATTGACAATGATATTTTATTGTCTATATTTAAATAAAATTTTTTTAATTTGTGAAATGCCGGGTATATGTAAAATAATAAATCGTTTTGGGAGGTTGCCATGAAGCTGACAATGACAGTGATCACATGCTTGCTGTTGACAGGATTTTGTGGGTCTTTGTATGCATCTGATACAACTGATTGCGAAGACTGGGGGAAAATGGGGGGGTACGGTGTTAAATATGATGTAAATACCGTAGTTACTATCTCTGGCGAAATTGATGCTGTCAGGAAAATTGCGTTAGGAAAAAGAGTCGTCGGTCGTTTTTGTTATGCTATAGATATTGACGACGGGGAGAAAATTCATACGATATACTTAGGTCCAGGATCGTTCATAAAACAGAAAGGCTTTGTTTTTTCCCCGGGAACTAAGGTCACCGTAATCGGTTCCAGTGTTACAATCGACGGCCGTCCACTCGTTTTAGCCAAAGAAGTCAATGATGGTGGCAGAGTGCTTCATCTTCGGGATGATAAAGGTAAGCACCTCTAACGAGTCAATCACGAAGTAATAGTCAAAATGCCAAAGACCGCCCCGCGAGCAGATAACAGGTGGCGGCCTTTGGCATTTTTCCCGCAAATTTTTGTGATTCCTAAGTTCGTTTGTGCATCGTAACCGGGAACGGCTAAGTTGATCCTGTCCAAGGACCGTCAGTGTCAATGGCATAATCCCTATCCTGCAACTCAACCCCCCAATCCGCCAGCTCCCCGACCACGCCATCCAGCAAGGGCATCATCGCTGCTGCCACCGTAGGGGTTAAACGCATCTCCATCTCGATCGATCCCGGCTGCACCCCCCAGACCACCAGTTCCTCCGGTACATGCCCCTGCAGTTCAGCTACGGCGAGGAGGTCCTGCACCCCCATCTGATGGACGGAGAGTTTGCTGGCAAAGGCGCGAGGCACCTCCTCCCCTTGAAGGCGGAAGAGATCGCCGGGGGCGGCGCCCATGTCGATGGCATCGATGATCAAGAGTTTTTTGATCCCTTCGAGCATCGGCAGGAGATCGAGGCCAAGGGTACCGCCATCGACAACAGTGACGCCGGCGGGGAAGCTGTAGCGGGCTTTTAATGCTTCAATGGCAGTGACGCCGATGGCGTCGTCATTCATCAGCGAATTGCCGATTCCCAAAACCAGGATTGCCATCAAAGATCCTTCGGTTCGATGTAGCGGTAGCCGCCGAAGATGCTGCTGACAGTGCCGTTGCGTTCTTTGATATCCATGAGAACGGCGCTGTAAACGTGGTTGATGAAGAAGCCGGCAAGGAGCCACATGATAGCGTGATGGATGAGGCGCAGCCACTGGCTATCGATGAGAGTGAGGATCCACGCTGTCCAGGCCGCCATCATTCCGCCCGGATTGTATTGGGCGTAGAGAGCAAAGCCGCCGACGATCTGGATGATGAGCAGGGCAAAGACGCCGGCATAAGCGAGGGCAGCCACCGGATTATGGCCGACTTCATAGGAGATCTGTTTGCCGGTAAAGGTGTAGTAGCGTAGCATCTTGATGAAGTTGCGGCGTCCTTCTGCGGTTCGCCAGGGGATGAAGGCGCGCCAGGACGCATGATGATTGCCGGCGAACATCCAGTAGATGCGCGCCAGCATCGATGTGGTGAGGACGTAGGCGGCGACAAAGTGGATGAAGCGGATCCAGCCCATGACAAAGCCGCCGTCGACACCTGCGATCAGGTAGGGGAAGCCGATGAAAGCGCCGGTGATTGAGAGCACAACGATCGCCAGGGCGTTGACCCAGTGGGTGACCCGGACCGGGAGTTCCCAGACGTAGCGAATTTCAAGCATGGCATTAACTCCTTCCCTTTAGAGGGCCTTGATCCGCACGATCTCGGTTCCTTTGCCGTCGAAAACGTGGACAGCGCAGGCGAGGCAGGGGTCAAAGGAGTGGATGGTGCGCAGAATCTCCAGGGGGTTCATCTCGTCGGCAATCGGCGTGCCGATCAAGGCCGATTCGTAAGGACCGAGCTGCCCCATGGCATCACGGGGGCCGGCGTTCCAGGTCGAAGGGACGACCGCCTGGTAGTTGGCAATGGCGCCGTTCTTGATACGAATCCAGTGGCCAAGGGCGCCGCGCGGGGCTTCGTGGAAACCGTAACCCTGCGCCTCATTCGGCCAGGTCGAGGGATCCCACTTCTCTTTGTTGAAGGTCTCGTAGATGCCGCGCCCCATATTGTCGGCAAGCTGCTGCAGCCAGACTTCATTCTTCTGCGCCAACACCAGGCAATCGATGCCACGGGCGGCGGTGCGGCCGAGGGTCGAGAAGAGGGCGCCGGCGCCAACGCCGAGTTTGGCGAGGACGAAGTCAACCGCTCCTTTGACATCGGGATTGCCGCCGACATAAGCGACAAGAACCCGCGCCAACGGCCCGACTTCCATCGGTTGATCGTTGTAGCGGGGCGATTTGACCCAGGAATACTTCTCGTCAGTGTTGAGGAATTCGTACGGCGGCTTCGGTCCGGTGTACTTGGGAGTAGTTTCGCCGTCGTAGGGGTGCAGACCCTTTTTGTCGCCAGCAGCGTAGGTATACCAGGAGCTGGTGACGTACTCGCTGATCTTCTTTTCATCGACGGGGAGGAGGTTGGCGAGATCTTTGGCAAGGATGATCCCTGACGGGAAATAAAGGCTGCTAGCGCTACCGGAGTTATCCATAGGGAAATCGCCGTAGCTGAGAAAATTGCCGATCCCGCCGCCAATGGCGGCCCAATCTTTATAGAAGGAAGCAATGGCGAGGAGGTCGGGAATGTAGACCTGTTCGACAAAGGTGCGCGCTTGCTTGAGGAGTTTGCCGATATGGGCGATCTTGTCGGCGTTGAGGGCATTCTGGCTGTCGGGGTCGACGGGGATCGACATGCCGCCGACCAGGAAGGTCTGGGGATGGGGATTCTTCGAGCCGAGGATAGCGTGAATCTTGATGACCTCCTTCTGCCATTCCAGCGCTTCGAGGTAGTGGGCTACCGCCATGAGATTCGCTTCCGGCGGTAGTTTGTAGGCGCTGTGCCCCCAATAGCCATTCTGGAAGGGGCCGAGTCGGCCGGTGTTGACGAAGGCCTGGATCTTCTCCTGCACACCCTTGAAGTAGGTTGTACTCGACTTCGGCCAATCGGAGATCGACTGTGCCAGTTGCGAGGTCTTGGCCGGATCGGCCGCAAGGGCACTGACGATATCGACCCAGTCGAGGGCATGGAGATGGTAAAAGTGGATGACGTGATCCTGGACGTTCTGAATCCCCATGATCAGGTTGCGGATCAGGCGAGCATTATCGGGGATCTGAATCTTCAAGGCATCCTCAACGGCGCGGATGCTCGCCATCGAGTGGACCGTGGTGCAGACACCGCAGAAGCGCTGGGTAAAGTGGTGGGCATCGCGGGGGTCACGTCCTTTGAGGATCGTCTCGATACCGCGAAAGGCGGTGGAGGAGCTCCAGGCATTGACAATCTTCCCCCCCTCGACCTGGGCCTCTATGCGCAGGTGACCTTCAATGCGGGTAATCGGATCGACAGCAATTCGCTTCGCCATAATTATTCCTCCACTTTCACTTTGTCAGATTCCATGGCATCCCCTTTGCGGAAGGCACTGGCAACGCCGTGCACTGCAAAGGCTGCTGCTGTCGCGCCGACCAGACCGAGACCTATTTTGTCGGCGGTCGCCTCAACCCCGAAACCGGGGACTTGCGGGAGGCGGCGGTAGAAGGGACTCATGGTGTCCCAGAAACCGGGGCTGGCGCAGCCGATGCAACCGTGTCCCGCCATCACCGGCCAGCTCAATCCTTCATTGTAGCGAATCGTCGGGCAGTTGTGGAAAGCCTCCGGTCCCTTACATCCGAGTTTATAAAGGCAGTGCCCCTGCCGGTGGCCGGCATCGTCAAAACTTTCGGCGTACTGCCCGGCATCAAAGTGGGCGCGGCGTTCGCAATTGTCGTGAATCCGTTTGCCATAAGCGAATTTCGGCCGGCCGATAGCGTCGACCGCCGGCAGTTTGCCGAAGGTGAGGAAATGGACAAGGGTGGCGGTGAGATTGTCTGCATTGACCGGACAGCCGGGGAGGTTGACGATTGTCGCCCCCGGCACCAGATCGCGGACACCGACTGCTGTTGTCGGGTTCGGGGCCGCAGCGGGGAGGCCACCGTAGGAGGCGCAGGTGCCGACGGTAATCGTTGCTGCGGCGTTCTTGATCAGTTTTTTTGCACTCTCCACGGCACTCTCGCCACCGACAGTGCAATAAGCGCCGCTTTCGCCGGTCGGAATCGCCCCTTCGACGATGAGGAGATATTTCCCTTTGTACTTCTCCATCGCATCCCACTTCGATTTTTCCGCCTGGTGGCCGGCGGCGGCCATAACCACTTCGGCATATTCAAGGGAGATGATATCGAGAATAATCTCGGCCGCGGTCGGTTGGTTGGCACGCAGGAAAGCTTCGGAATCGCCGCTGCAGCTTTGGTACTCCACCCAGATTACCGGAAGGCGTTTATCCTCCAGGGCCGCGGCAACTCTGGGGACAAAGGTCAAGGGAAGAGCGAGGGTGGCAGTCATGGTCGTACAGAACTTGATGAAGTCGCGGCGGCTAACCCCTTTGGCTTCCCACTTGCGAAGAATCTCTTCAGAAATGCCCCCCGCTTCAGATGAAACCGGTTCGTTTTTCATTCGCGTCTCCTTTCGTGTCCTGTAACGCTTTATCAGGTAAAAACGGATGTGAATTAAGTCAATTGAACATAGATAGTGAAATTAATAAATTTAATTTCATAACATTGTTATTTAGAAAATAGAGATTGTCAAGAAACATTCGACGGTTAGATTTAGCGCTGCACAGATTGACAGCAATGCACTTTGACTTATAGTTATGACATTGTTTGATCAAAATGGAACCGGCAGATGAAAATTTTTCTGGCACTTTAATTGACCACTTTTCAACTGCCCCCATGAACTCGGAGGTCATTATTATGCGAAGAAATGTGACGCGTCTTTTTTCTTGCCTTTTAGTCTGGAGTATCCTTCTTCCCTTCATGGCAAGTCAGGTGCTGGCTATACCCCTTCTCCCTGATTTTGTACCACTAGTGAAAGAGTTGAAACCGACAGTGGTAAATATCAACACCGCCACCAAGATCAAGATGCCGCGCCAGCCGCATCCTAATTTTTTGTATGATCCGTTTAATCCCGGACCCTTTGATGACTTTTTTGAGCGGTTTTACGAAGAACAGTGGCGGCAGCATAAAGGGATGAAAAAAAGGAGTCTCGGCTCAGGATTTCTCATCAGCAGCGATGGTTATATCCTGACAAATTATCATGTAGTGGCCAAAGCTGATGAGATCAACGTCAAGCTTTCTGATGGGCGTGAATTCAGGGCGACCGTGAGGGGGAGCGACGAAAAACTTGATCTCGCCCTGATCAAGATTGAGAGCAAGACCGCGCTACCGGCGGTTCGACTCGGCGATAGCGATACCATTGAGATTGGGGAGTGGGTTCTGGCCATCGGTAATCCCTTTGGTCTGGCGGAGACGGTGACGGCCGGAATAATCAGCGCCAAAGGGAGGGTGATCGGCAGTGGGCCCTATGATGATTTTATCCAGACCGACGCGTCGATTAATCCGGGAAACTCCGGTGGCCCCCTTTTTAATATCAAAGGCGAAGTAGTCGGCATTAATTCGGCGATTATAGCCGGCGGTCAGGGGATTGGCTTTGCTATTCCCGTCAACATGGCCAAGTCGATTGTCGAACAATTGAAAGAGGAGGGGAAGGTGACACGGGGATGGCTGGGAGTGATGATTCAGCCAGTAACGGCGAATCTCGCCAAATCATTCGGACTGGAGGATGAAAGAGGAGCCTTGATCAGTGAGGTTGTGGCAGAGAGCCCGGCAGAGAAGGCCGGACTCAAGGCCGGTGATATTATTGTGACCTTTGCCGGCAAGAAAATTCAGGAGATGAATGACCTGCCCCGTCTTGTCGCTGCAACGCCGGTCAGTAAAAAGGTAAAAGTGACCTATTTGCGGGGAGGAAATGAGGCGGAGACAAGCGTTGTCATTGACCGCCTCAAGGATGTCGCATCAGGTAATACGCTCGGTGATGGCAGTGCCCCACTGGGGATAAAGGTGCGCGAATTGACAGCTGAGTTGGCCAGACATATGCGCACGCAAGAAACTTCAGGTGTGGTGATTGCTGAGCTGGATGAAGAGGGCCTTGCTGCCGAAGCGGGGTTCCAGCTCAACGACATCATCAAGGAGGTCAACGGGCACAGGATTACTTCTCTTGATGATTATAAAAAGGCCATGGCTACGTATGGAAAGGGTGACATTGTGCGGTTGCTCGTGCGGCGTGGCGATAGTTTTCTTTATATCGCCGTAAAGGTGGAGTGATGGTTTTCGCGGCTGGAGTTCCATAAAAAGGGCGGGCGATGCAGTTGCATCGCCCGCCCTTTTGCTTCGGGAGTGAAAGAAGAAGAGATTAATCCGCAACGACACTCGTATCGGTCTGCTCCCAGTGTTCCGGTGAACGCCACAGGCCGGAGAGGATCAGTTGTCGCATATGCAGGAATTCTTTGGGCAACCGGTCATACATTTTGACGAAAAGGTCTTCGTGGGAGACGAGTTCCTCTTTCCAGAGACCCCGGTCAACGGACATCAGATCATAGAACTGCTCACGGCTTACACTTTCCAGGCCTGTCCAGTCGATGTCTTCGTAGCGCGGCATCCAGCCGAGGGGGCTTTCGACCGCGGCGGCATTGCCGTTGACCCGCTCAACGATCCACTTGAGGATGCGCATATTCTCGCCGTAGCCGGGCCAGAGGAACTTGCCGCCAGCATCCTTGCGGAACCAGTTGACACTGAAGATGCGGGGTGGTTTTGGCGTTGAGCGGCCAACTTGTAGCCAGTGGCCGAAGTAATCGGCCATGTGATAGCCGCAGAAGGGGAGCATGGCAAAGGGGTCGCGGCGGACATTGCCGACCGCGCCGACCGCGGCGGCAGTCGTCTCTGAACCCATGGTGGCGGCAAGGTAGACGCCGAAGCTCCAGTTGAAGGATTGGTAGACGAGGGGAACGACGTTGTTACGGCGGCCGCCAAAGACAAAAGCGGCCATCGGTACGCCCTTGGGATTCTCCCATTCGGCGTCGATGGTGGGACACTGACTCGCCGGAGAGGTAAAGCGGGAGTTCGGATGGGCGGCATTGCGGCCGCAGTCGCGCGTCCAGGGGTTCCCCTGCCAATCGGTCAGGGTTGCCGGTGCTTCATCCGTCATCCCTTCCCACCAGACATCACCATCCGGGGTGAGGGCAACATTGGTAAAGATACTGTTGCTGGCGCAGGAAATCATCGCATTCGGATTGGTCTTGGCCGAAGTGCCGGGGGCTACGCCAAAGAAACCGTATTCCGGGTTGATGGCGTAGAGGCGGCCATCGGGTCCGGGCTTGATCCAGGCGATATCGTCGCCGATGGTGGTAATCTTCCAGCCGTTCTTGTTGAAGACCTCCGGCGGGACGAGCATCGCCAGGTTGGTCTTGCCGCATGCACTTGGGAAGGCGGCGCCGAGGTAGGTCTTCTCCCCTTGCGGCGATTCGATGCCGAGGATAAGCATGTGCTCGGCCAGCCACCCTTCATCCTTGGCCAGTTTGGAGGCGATGCGCAGGGCCAGACACTTCTTGCCGAGGAGGGCGTTGCCACCGTAACCGCTGCCATAGGACCAGATGGCGCGCTCTTCGGGGAAGTGAACAATATATTTCTCTTTGTTGCATGGCCAAGGGACATCTTGCTGTCCGACCGCGAGGGGGGCGCCGACCGAGTGCAGACAGGGGATGAATTCACCATCGCCGAGTACGTCGAGGACAGCTTTGCCCATCCGGGTCATGATCTTCATGTTGACGACAACATAAGGGGAGTCCGTAATCTCAATGCCGATTTTGGCGATCGGTGAACCGAGGGGCCCCATACTGAAGGGGATGACATACATGGTGCGACCCTGCATGCAGCCTTTAAAAAGTTTGGCCAGGGTCTCTTTCATCTCTTTCGGATGAACCCAGTTATTGGTCGGGCCGGCATCCTGCTTGGAAAGACTGCAGATAAAGGTCCGGTCTTCAACGCGGGCCACATCCCCGGGATCGGAGCAAGCAAGGTAGCTGTTGGAGCGTTTCTGCTCATTCAGCTTTATAAAGGTGCCGCTCTTGACCAACTGCGCACACATGGCATCGTACTCAGCCTGAGAACCATCGCACCAATGAATCCGCTCCGGTTCACATAGCCCCGCAACCTCGGCGACCCAGTTCAGCAATGCTTCGTTCTTGGTAAATGCGTTACTCATTCCTCTTGTCTCCTTCCGAATGGTCGGACATTCCGCAGAATCTCCACGATAAGCGTAAAGGCAGCACAACAACTTGTTGCTCAACCCCAGAATTTTACCGCCAAACTATACATAGATCGGTCCTTCTTTCCAAGTAGAAAGATGTTTTTATGTGACTTTTCTCCCTTTGTATGCCGACTTCTCTCTGGCAAGCTTTTAATTTTCAGTAAAAATAATCCTGCAACAATGACACTGGTTTGAATAGGCAAAAACGAACTTTCAGCCCTTCGAACAAAGTTATTGCTGCGGCGCATGATAATAGCTGCAAGTCCTCCGAAGAAACTTTGCCTGTGGCGCGTGCTGTCTGTTCAACATTGGAGAAATTATTGAGGCGCGGCCTCTGGAGATGTTTTACTCAAGCGATCGAGCAGCCAGGAGAAGGCTTCCAAGACCAAGGGGCCGATAACCAGTCCAGTCAGACCGAAGACAGTGAGTCCGCCTATGGCGCCAAGTGTGACGGTGAGGGTGGAAAGTTGTGCTCCGCTGATTTTCGTGAGGAGTGGGCGGGTAATGTTGTCGATTGAGCCGATGATGAAGATGCCGGAGAGAGCGAGAATGAGAGCTCTTATCCAAGCGCCGTTGATTACCAGCCACAGGACAAAGGGGACCCAGACGATGGCGGTGCCGATAACTGGAACCAGGGCGCAAAAACTGATCAGGGCGGCGATGAGGAGCGGGGAGGGGAGGCCCAGAAACAGAAAGATCGTGCCCCCGATAATCCCCTGGACAAGGCACGTGCCGGCGACTCCCCAAAAGAGGCCGGCGGCGGCAGCGGCCAGTCGGGAGAGAAGTGATCCCATGTCGTACTCAATCGGAACGGCACTGATGATCTTTCTGTGCCAAGTTGGCCCTGCGGAACAAACGCAGAAGTAAAGAAAGAGAAAGGCTACGGTGCTGAAGAGGAAAGAGCCGACGTTGATGGCCGCCCGGGTAAAGAAAGCGGAGGAGTAGGTGACGATAGCTTTGCCAAGTTCTGCTGCATGAACGAGAAGGGTCTCTTCGAGGGTGTCCCCGGCCAAATAATTAAGCAGCGGGGCCGGGAGGGGGGAATTAAGAAGCAGTTGTCGCAACGATTCTGCTGAGGGAGTTGTGAACCCTTGAGCTTCAAGGCGCTGGTAGGCCGCGGATGCTTCGATGATAATTTGACCGCCGAGCAGGGTGATTGGGACGATGATAGTGAGAAGAACGATAAAGAGCATGAGCAGGGAGGTTTGTAGCGGGGAGCAGTGTCGTTGCAACCGTTGCTGTAAAGGGAGTCCCGCCTGGTAGATGATCAGCGCCCAGGCAAAGGCAGGCAAGAAAGGGAGACAAATGTAGCCGGTCAGAAGGACGATGGCAAGGATGCCAAAATAGGCGAAAAAAATCATAGATCACTTACTCCTTGAGCGCTGACGGTATATTTATCTGAAATCAAAGCATACTGCATGTGCACTAAAATCCAAAGCTACTTTGTGCCGACTGTGTGCATCGCCTTTAAATTAAAAAATCATCGCCCGCCAAAGATTTGTTGACAGTCGAAAGCGGATCGGCTATAAGACCGGTTCTGTCGAGTTGGTGACCCCGTGCTGATTTTGCTCTTGCAATTTACTTTTTTCGGGTGTATAAGTGCCGACCTGTGCTGGCGTAGCTCAGTAGGTAGAGCAGCTGACTTGTAATCAGCAGGTCGCGGGTTCGATTCCTGTCGCCAGCTCCATTAGCAGCAGGGATAACGAGGGAAACAATTTAATAATAATGAACCCCATTGGAGGGGTTCCCGAGCGGCCAAAGGGAGCAGACTGTAAATCTGCCGTCGTAGACTTCGAAGGTTCGAACCCTTCCCCCTCCACCATAAATTATACTTGCCGGATGAAGAGCGTTGTCATCTTCCAGGAGGCGAAAAGCCGTACGGACTGGGTATGACGATGAAGTTGAGTCCAACAAAAGGTTTGTTTTGGCGGGAGTAGCTCAGTTGGCTAGAGCATCAGCCTTCCAAGCTGAGGGTCGCGGGTTCGAGCCCCGTTTCCCGCTCCAAAACAAATAAAGCGTCCCGATAAGAATGAATGAGCCCACATAGCTCAGTAGGTAGAGCACTTCCTTGGTAAGGAAGAGGTCACCGGTTCAAATCCGGTTGTGGGCTCCAGGAATTCTTGCGGGGTTTTCGCGTTTTTCTTGACTTTGATTCGTGGCAGTAAAGAATGCCGATCACACTTCTAAATGCTGAGCAAAAAGAGATCTTGAATAGGGAGGAACTGAATCATGGGCAAGGCAAAATTTGAAAGAAACAAACCACACGTCAATGTTGGCACGATCGGTCACGTAGACCACGGGAAGACAACTCTGACGGCAGCAATCACCAAAGTTATG
>PHAV01000025.1 GCA_002841765.1 Deltaproteobacteria bacterium HGW-Deltaproteobacteria-4
GGCAGTCGAGCACGTCTTTCGGTATGGCCATCGGTTCCTCCAGTGGTTACGGGTTGTAACCGACGATGACCATTTACACAAAGTTTTTTACACCCTCACTTCTGAATTTTCGGATATTCATCTTTCAATTGCCTTTTGAACGCAGTTGAGGAGCATGAATCAATCGGGCTTGAAGCATGTTTTGCCTGAACTATGAATTTCCCCTTCCACGGTTGAGAACTTGAAGGAAATTTCTCTGCCTTACCATCAAATCTCGCATCTCGACCGCCGTCTGGACCCGCAGCAAAATTGACAACACCTATCCCCAGAATTTTCTGGCATATCATTACAACCATATCTTCAAATTCGTTCTCAGAAAGATTATGTATGGGATATGTGATTATCATTTATATGCCTATCAGCTATAAGGGAAACTACCCAGATTTTCTAATCTTTCTATACATAAAACGCCGCTGATCAGCTTTTGCTGACCCGGCGGCGTTCAAATTTCCTCAATATACCCTTCATCCCAATCCCTCTCTCACCCCGCCCCGAAGCCAGGCGTATGAAAAAACACACAGCTTTGTACTCTGTCTCAACGGCAACTGTCAAGCCGGCGAAGTTATTGAGCCAAATGCAAACGGCAGCCTCGCGGCCGCCGTTTGCATTCAAACCTACTTCAAGGGAATTAGAAGGGAATAAGGGACACTGCCCGTATTTCTCTGATTCTTCATGTCCACGGATTAATAACCCGCGCCTTGCACCTCTCCATATCCCGGACATTACGGGTGACCACCACCAGACCATGGGCCGCAGCAGTGGCGGCAATGAGCGAATCCATGACCGGCAACTTCTCACCAGCCTGTTCCGCCTCTCCCTGAAGCCGTCCCCAGGTAACCGCCGTTTCCAGATCGATATCAAGAATACGGCCGGCAAACCGCTCCACCAGATCGAGGGCCACCCACGCCTGCAGCTCCTCCTTTTTGGCGCCGTCCGGGAGTTTGCTGATCCCTTTCTGCAGCTCACCCAGATTCAGCACACTCAGAAAAAGCTTCTGTTCATCCTCATCGTCCAGCCAGCTCACCACGGCCGGATTCGGCTCCTTCTTGACCAGTTCGGAGATCAGACAGGTATCGAGCAGATACTTCACAACTCCACCTCGCGGGGTAGGTCAGCGCTACGACCAATATCGAGTTCGACAGCATGCAGGGGGGATTGCCGGAAAAACTGTGACAACCCGGTGCGCGGCAGAGTCAGCTGGCGATATTCCTCGAAAGAGACCACCACGGCGGCGGGCTTGCCCCGCAACGTTATCGTCTGGGGGCCATCATGCAGGGCCGAGTTCACCACCTGGCTCAAGCGGTTCTTGGCTTCCTGTAGCTGCCACTCCCGATCATGGGGAGGGCGATCCGTCTTGTTAGCTTTCATTCTATCCTCCGACATTAACCTAGACAGTCTAGCCAGAAAACGATAGCACGGCACGGAGACAAATCAAATAAAATTTTGGCCGCAAAAACAAAGGGCGCCGCAATGGGCGCCCTTCTTCTCTACTTCAGGTTCTTCTTGATCCGCTCCACCGCCTCGATCACATTCTCGCGATGGCCGAAAGCCGACAGCCGGAAGAACCCTTCGCCGCTCGGGCCGAAGCCAGAGCCCGGCGTGCCGACGACGTTGCACTCGGTGAGAAGTTTGTCGAAAAAGTCCCAAGAGCTCATGCCGCCCGGCGTCTTCAGCCAAATGTAGGGTGCATCCACGCCGCCGTAGCAAATGACCCCGACTTCTCGCAACCCTTCACGGATGAGGCGGGCATTCTCCATGTAGTAGTCGATGATCTCCTTGGTCTCCTTCCACCCCTGCTCGGAGTAGACGGCGGCAGCGGCGCGCTGCACCGGATAGGAGGCGCCGTTGAACTTGGTGCTGACGCGGCGGTTCCAGAGCTTGTTGAAGGAGTACTTCTCGCCGGTCGTTGTCGTCCCCATGACCTCTTCCGGCACGACCACCAGGCCGCAGCGGACGCCGGTGAAGCCGGCAGTCTTGGAGAAAGAGCGGAACTCGATGGCGCACTGCTTGGCCCCTTCGATCTCGTAGATGGAGTGCGGGATCTCGGGGTTGGTGATGAAGGCCTCGTAGGCGGCGTCGAAGAAGATCACGCAGTCGTTGGCGAGGGCGTAGTCGACCCACTTCTTGAGCTCGGCCTTGGAGGCGACGGTGCCGGTCGGGTTGTTGGGGAAGCAGAGATAGATGATGTCGACCTTCTGCGTCGGCAACGCCGGATTGAAGTTGTTCGCTTCTGTGCAGGGGAGGTAGACGATATTTTCGTAGTAGCCCTTCTCGTTCGCTTCGCCGGTGCGGCCGACCATGACGTTGGTGTCGTTGTAGACCGGATAGACCGGATCGCCGATGGCGACGACGTTGTCGAGGGCGAAGATGTCGAGGATGTTGGCGCAATCGCACTTGGAGCCGTCGGAGATGAACATCTCGGAGGTCTTAAGCTCGACGCCGAGAGGCTTGTACGACTTGTCGATGATGGTGTTGATCAGCCAGTCATACCCCTGCTCCGGACCATAGCCGGCGAACTGGTCGGTGGTGCCGAGATCGTCGACGGCAGCGTGGAAGGCCTTGAGGACGGTCGGGGCGAGGGGGCGGGTGACGTCGCCGATGCCGAGGCGGATGACCTTGGCTTCAGGATTGGCGGCGGCGAATTCACGGACGCGGCGGCCGATCTCGGGGAAGAGGTAACCGGCTTTGAGTTTGAGGTAGTTGTCGTTGATCTTGGCCATTTGTATTTAATTCCTCCAAATAAAAGATTATCGAAAACGGAAGGCTGTTTCACGCAACGACGCTACGACGCAACGAAAACCCTAAAAGTCCGAAGGGCTTTGTTTTGACTTACGTTGCGTCGTCGCGTCGTTGCGTGAGGCGATTTGTTTATTTCAGGCCGAGGACATCCTGCATATCGTAGAAGCCAGACGGTTTGCCGCCGAGCCAGCCGGCGGCGCGAACGGCGCCGCGCGCGAACATGTCGCGGCTCATAGCCCGGTGGGTTATCTCGATCCGCTCGCCCATGCCGATGAAGTAGACGGTGTGCTCGCCGACGATATCGCCGCCGCGCACCGTCTGCATGCCGATCTCCTCTTTGCTCCGCTCGCCGCACATCCCTTCACGGTGGAAGTTGGCGACCTGGTTGTAGTCGCGCCCCAATGCTTCGGCAACGACCTCGCCCATGCGCACGGCGGTGCCGGAGGGAGAGTCCTTCTTCTTATTGTGATGGAGTTCGACAATCTCGACATCAAAGTCGTCGCCGAGGGTGGCAGCAACATCCTTGAGGAGCTTGAAACAGAGATTGACGCCGACGGACATGTTGGGGGCAAGGACGACCGGGATCTGCGCGGCGAACTTCTTCACTTCGTCGCGCTGCGCCGGGGTGAAACCGGTCGAACCGATGACGATCCCCTTGCCGAGGGCGGCGCAGACCTTGATATTCTCCAGGGTGACCTCGGGGAAGGTGAAGTCGATGAGGAGATCGGCGCTGCTCAGGGCGCTCGCGAGGGAGTCGGTGATGGTGACACCGAGGGGGCCGCAACCGGCGACACTGCCGGCATCCTGGCCGATGGCGTCATGGCCGGCGCGCTCGGTGGCGCCGGCGAGGGTCACCCCTTCGGCCTCCTTGATGGCGGTGATGATCCGGCCGCCCATGCGGCCGGCGGCGCCGATGACGGCAATTTTGATCATATCAATCCCTGCTTCTTGAGGACGGCGGTGAGCTTCGCCAGGGTCGCGGCCTGCATCGGCACGAGGGGGAGACGGACGTGGGCAGCGATCTTCCCCATCAACTCCAGCGAGGTCTTGACCGGCACCGGATTGCTTTCAATGAACATCGCCTGATGGAGATCGAGGAGTTGCAAATGCAAGCGTTTCGCCTCGGTCCAGTTGCCGGCATTGATCGCCGCAACCATCGCCTTGACCTGCTTCGGGGCGATATTGGCGGTGACGGAGATAATACCGGTGGCGCCGCACGCCATCAGCGGCAGGGTGAGGAAGTCGTCGCCGGAGATGACGTCGATCTTGTCGGCGGCCGCGGCGATGATCTCGCTCGCCTGGGTGACACTCCCCGAGGCTTCCTTGATCGCGACGATATTGGCAAATTCGGCAAGGCGGATGGTCGTCTGCGCTTCCATATTCATGCCGGTGCGGCCGGGGACATTGTAAAGGACCTGAGGGAGAGCGACCGTTTCGGCAATCTTTTTGTAGTGCTGGTACAGCCCTTCCTGCGTCGGCTTGTTGTAATAAGGGGAGACGAGGAGGACACCGTCCGCCCCCATCTCTTTGGCATGCTGCGACAGTTCGATCGCTTCGGCTGTCGAGTTGGAGCCGGTGCCGGCGATAACCGGAATCCGCCCCTTGACCTGCTCGATACAGACGCGGATCACCCGGTCATGCTCCTCATAATCGAGGGTGGCGGATTCACCGGTGGTGCCGCAGGGGATGATGGCATCGGTGCCGTTCTCGATCTGGAATTCGACGAGCTGGCGATAAACTTCTTCCTCGAAGCGCCCTTCCGCATCAAAAGGGGTAACGAGGGCAACCATAGATCCTTTGAACATAGAAACCTCCGAAAAACGGTTTTATCAGTAAAATAGCCTGATTTTCAGGCGGGATAGGGGTAAAAATGAGGATTATTGGTAACACACCTCCAAGCGAAAGTCAAAGCGTGTTCCCTTGCTTCCGACTTGTTCCACCCTATTCTGCCTGCGGTGTAGCGGTGACAACGGCCGACGGAGAGCTGTCGACGATGGTGCCGTTTTGTTCTGCCAGACAGCGCAATTGATAACGATAAAGAATACCATTCAGGGGGCCGAGATCCTCATATTTCCCCCCTTGCACCAACCGGGAGGACAAAGGGGTCAGCCCGAAAGGGGCATCGCCGCTGCTCCGGTAGACCTGGCAACCGAGAAAGGTCCAACCCGGCGCCAGCTCCGGATCGAGCGTCCATTGCAGGCGCACCAGGCGATCGTAACCGGTTGCCGTCAATCCCTGCGGCGCCGGCGGGAAGGGGTGCATCTGCCGCGCCAGTGACGCGGCAGCGCCGGTCAGGCCGCGACTGGTGACCGGGACGAGACGATAGCGGTAGCCGTAGCCGGGCCGGACATCATCGTCACGAATGATCAGCCGCTGCCCGTCGCGGGAAACCGCCAAGGGATCGATGCTCCGCCACAGCTGTGTCGGCTCGTCGCATTCGGCACAGACTCCGTCAGCGGTTTCACGCCGGAATATTCGCAGTTCGCTGAGGTCAGTGAGAGGCGTACCGTCGAGATTTCTCTCGGGAAGGTCGACATACAGGAGGATCGATCCGCCGATCTGCCGCGCTTCCGGCCGCCCCGGTGCGGCTGGCTCGGCCTTCAGGAGAGGGCGCACCGGCCCCTTCTTGCCGCAGGCAGGAAGGACGACCAGAAGAATCAACAGCAAAATCTGCAGGGGCACGACATGTCGTGCCCGCCTCAAAAGACGCATCTTCATTTCTGCCGCTCGGCCCGAGCCCGGGCAATCTCCCGCTCGACCGCCACCCGCGCCGTGCCGCCGGTGGCGCTGCGGGCATTGACCGAAGCTTCGAGGGTGACATGGGCGTAAATATCGCTGTCGATCAACGGCGAGAAGGCGCGAAATTCGTCAAGGGTGAGCTCGTCAATCTCCTTGTTATTTTCGATACAGTAACGGACGGTCTTGCCGACGACCTCGTGCGCCTGGCGGAAAGGGAGGCCCTTGCGCACGCAGTAGTCGGCCACATCGGTGGCGGTCGAATAGCCACGACCGGCGGCCAGACGCATCGGCGCAGCCTTCACCTTCATCAGGGCGATCATCTCGGCAAAGACCTTCAAACTCCCCTTCACCGTGTCGATGGTGTCGAAGAGTGGCTCTTTGTCTTCCTGCATATCCTTGTTGTAAGCGAGGGGGAGTGACTTCATCAAAGTGAGGAGGCTGAGGAGATTGCCGTAAACCCGGCCGGTCTTGCCGCGCACCAGTTCGGGGACATCGGGATTCTTTTTCTGCGGCATGATCGACGAGCCGGTGCAGAAAGCATCGGTGAGCTCGATGAAGTTGAAATCGGCGGTCGACCACAGGATCAGCTCTTCGGAGAGGCGCGACAGGTGCATCATCAGGATCGAACTCACCGCGCAGAATTCGATGGCGAAATCGCGATCCGAGACCGAATCGAGGGAGTTGCGGGTGACGCCGCTAAAGCCGAGGAGTTCGGCAACATACTCGCGATCGATCGGGAAAGTGGTCCCCGCCAGCGCCCCGGCCCCGAGGGGGAGGAAATTGAGGCGTTCGCCGCAATCAGCAAAGCGGCTCGCATCGCGCTTGATCATCTCGAAATAAGCGAGCATGTGGTGACTAAAGAGGATCGGCTGCGCGGTCTGCAGGTGGGTGAAGCCGGGCATGATCGTGTCAAGATTGGCTTCGGCCTGCCCCAGGAGCGACTCCTGCAACTGGTCGAGATAGCTCAGCACCGCCGCCACTTCGTCGCGCAGATAAAGGCGGACATCGAGGGCAACCTGATCGTTGCGCGAGCGGGCGGTGTGCAGCTTGCCGCCGACCGGACCGATGCGCTCGGTCAAACGCGCCTCGATATTCATGTGGATATCTTCGAGGCTGACCTTGAATTCGAAGTTGCCGGCTTCGATATCAGCCAGAATCCCTTCGAGCCCGGCGATGATGACTGCCGACTCCTCGTTGCTGATAATCGCCTGCTTTGCCAGCATCTTGCAGTGGGCAATGGAGCCTGCAATATCATAACGGTACATCCGCTGGTCGAAGTTGATCGAAGCGGTGAATTCTTCGACGAATTTGTTGGTCGGCTGATTGAAGCGGCCGCCCCAGAGTTTATCCTGACTCATAACTCTCCTTAAGTGATTCTGCTGTCGGCGCAAGGCCGGAGCTCAAATCCTTTTCCAGAAGTTGCCGCCAGCAACCATCGGCGCCGGGGCGAAAGATACTGTGCAGCTTGAGCGGCACGCGGGTGGTGCGGGGGTCAAGCTCGTGGAAAAGGGGCAGATTAAAGTAGTAAAGACGGGTCTGATCACCAAAACGCAGTCGGCAGATTGGCAGACCGCCAAAATCATCGCTGCTGAATTCCCCCTGTTCCCTCTTCTCCAGTTTATGACTTCGGTGAATCACCACTGCCGAATGACCGAAATGGGTGTCGCCTCGCAAGCCCCGGCACTGACTCTCGGCCGAGGTGTTGCAGAAGAGGGTGATGGTATCGCGAACCCCCGGCGTATAGGAAAGATATTCGCCGTAAAAGCCGTTGACCACATCACGAAAGGCGGGATGCTCGGGCTTGGGGTTGCACTCGATGACGGCGAGGAGATCAAGGCGCTGCCGGGTCTCAAAGAAGAGCTCATTGGCGCGTTCAATGATCGTGCTGATATTCGAAGCGTACAGGTCACGGTAAATATAATCGAGACAGATCAGGGTCATGAAGTTGAAGCAGGTCGGCCGACAGCGAAAAAGAGGGAAGATCTTGCCGCGATACAGATCGTGAAAGGGATCGACCGTCTCTTCGCCAAAGAAGGGGTGACTTTTGGCTTCGAGAAAGACCCGCAACCGGCCATTCGACTCTTTAACGGCAATCACGCACCAGTTCACCGGAATGTCGTCAACATTACCAGCGTCAAGATCGGTCAGAACCGAAGTTAACGCTTCGGCATTATCCTCGGGCCAGCGTTGAAGCAATATCCGGTAATCCGCCAGGCGCTGATGTTCCACGCCGAAGACGGTGACGGTATTTTCACGGAATCTTTCGGCAATGTGAGCAAGCGCGGTATCAAGATACTGCACCGGCAGGATCGCTTCGGGGAAGAGCAGGAAGTGCAGCTTTTTGAGGTTCCCCTCGCCGGCGGCAACCAGATCGAGAACCGAGCGCACCTGCGCCCACTGCTCCTCGGGAGCACTGATCCGGTAGCCGACCTCGCCGATTTCCAGACGGGTCGGCAGTTGCGCGATCATCACGTGCTGATGGTGGCCGCGCGGAATTTCAATGGCGATCTCTTTCTCGACGATCCGCACGCTGACTATTTCACCTCATGGGGGACACAGGCCAGAGGATCTTCTATGGAACAGATTCCTGCACCCTCTGTGACTACCGGCCAGGATAACTGAGGAAAGATTTTGCGCAGAATATAGCCGGTCCCCGGCGCCAGCTCGTAGTCCGGCAGGGCGGCGGCCGTGCACCAGATCGCTTCACTGCACTCGATCCCGTCCGGGTGCAAATCAAAACTTAACGGCGAAGCACGATAATAAAGAATAACAAAATGATCGGGATTCTCGGCGTTGGCGACATGTTCATAAACATCGATCAACCCGGCAGACAGGATTTCAATGCCGACTTCCTCCCGCACCTCCCGGTGCAGGGCGGCAAGAATCCCTTCCCCATGTTCGATCTTGCCGCCGGGCATGATCCACAGACCATGAAAGGGGCGCACACTCCGGCGGGTCAAAAGAACGCGGTCATCATGATCGATGATACAGGCAACGACTGAAGTTTTAATCCGTTTCGGCAATCGGTATCAATCCACCGGGGGCGCAGCACCCTGCGCCCCCGGTCTCCTTTGTCTCAGGCTTACTTGCTGTTGGCGCGCTGAATGGCGGCGATGCGCAGGCGCAGGGCGTTGAGTTTGATGAAGCCCTCGGCGTCGGCCTGGTTGTAGACATCATCCTTTTCGAAGGTGGCGAAATCGACGTTGAAGAGGGAATCGCTGGTCGAATCCCGGCCGACGACGCGGCAGTGCCCTTTGTAAAGCTTGATCCGGGCGATACCGTTGACCGTGGTCTGGCTTTCGTCAATAAGGGCCTGGAGAACACGGCGCTCCGGGGCGAACCAGTAGCCGTTGTAGACCATGTCGGCGTAACGGCTGACCAGGGAGTCGCGCAGATGCATGACTTCGCGGTCCATGGTGATCGATTCGACGGCGCGGTGCGCTTCTTCGAGGATCGTCCCGCCCGGGGTTTCATAAACGCCGCGACTCTTCATGCCGACATAACGGTTTTCGAGGAGATCGACGCGGCCGATACCGTGCCGGCCACCAAAGGTGTTGAGCTTGGCAAGGAGGTTGGCCGGGGAGAGACGCTCGCCATTGACGGCAACCGCATCCCCCTTTTCAAAGGTAACTTCAACGTACTCCGGCTGATCCGGGGCATCTTCGGGGCGGACGGTGAGGACATACATCTCTTCCGGCGCCTCGGCCCAGGGATTTTCGAGGACATCCCCTTCGAAGGAGATATGGAGGAGATTGCGGTCGGAGCTCCACGGAAATTTCTTGCTGGTCGGGACGGGAATGCCGTGCTTTTTGGCGTAGTTTTCAAGATCGGTACGGCTCTTCATCGTCCACTCGCGCCAGGGAGCAATGACCTTGATCGCCGGATCGAAGTGGTAGTAGCCGATCTCGAAGCGGACCTGGTCGTTCCCCTTGCCGGTGGCACCGTGCGACACTGCGTCGGCCCCTTCCTGCTTGGCGATCTCCATCTGCGCCTTGGCGATGAGCGGCCGGGCGATGGAGGTGCCGAGGAAGTAGCGCCCTTCGTAGATGGCGTTGGCGCGGAACATCGGGAAGACAAAGTCGCGAGCAAATTCTTCCTTGAGATCGACAACATAGCCCTTGCTGGCGCCGGTCGCCTTCGCCTTCTCGGGGATATGATCGAGCTCTTCTCCCTGACCGAGGTCAGCGGAGTAAGCGATGACTTCGGTATCGTATTCTTCGGTCAGCCATTTGAGGATGATGGAGGTGTCAAGCCCTCCGGAATAGGCGAGAACGACCTTCTTGACGCCGGTTTTTTTTGCCATGATGGACTCCTTTTACTTGAATAGATGGGGCGAAAGCCCTTTTTTAGATGGATCTACCTGAAATTTACCAAATCTCTACGGCCGGTTATTTCTACTATCCAATCGCACCACATAGGTATCAGCCATGCGGTCGTGCAATCCCTGCTTCTTGTCATCAAAGGCGATCATCAGGTAGCCGATGCCGAGGATAATCCCCGAAACGAACTTGCCGATGATTTCCCGATAAAAAGCCCGGCCCAGGGTCAGAGAAGAGCTGTCGGTACGCACCACCTTGATACGCAACGCCATCTTTCCCGGCGTCTGCCCGCCAAAAGCGGTAAAGTAGACATAATAGACGGCACCGACTGCACTCCCCAGCAGCCAGGCAAGACAGACCATCACCATCGAGTCACTGTCGTAACCGTGCAGAAGGAGGTTCAAGAGCCCGGCGAAGAGGAAGAGGATAACCCCCTGCAGGGCTCCGGAGATCAGGGAATCGACAAAGGCCGCGGCCGCGCGGATCCAGAACCCCGCCTTGGGGAGGTCAGCCTCGGCCACTGCCCGCGGTTTAAAGACGAAATCCGGCGCGCCCGGCGCTTCTTCCCCGTTGGGCGCGGCGCTCTGCAGCGGATCAAAGACAAAGAGCTCATGGCAACCCGGGCACTGAACATTCACCGGCGTTGTTGCCGTAGTCTGCTCTTCGGGAATTTCGCGGCTGAAGCCGCAGTGGGGACAAGTCAGTAACATCAATTTCTTTCGTGATCAATCAGGCCATCAGCCGGGCCATAATCGCTTTCTGAATATGGAGACGGTTCTCCGCTTCATCCCAGACCACCGAGCGCGGCCCTTCGATGACATCATTGCTGATCTCTTCCCCACGATGGGCGGGAAGACAGTGCAGAACGATGCAATCCGGATGAGCGTGGCGAAGGAGTCCGGCATCGACGCAGTAACCGGCAAAGGCGATCTCCCGCGCCTTCTGCTCCGCTTCCTGCCCCATGCTCGCCCAGACATCAGTATTGATGACGTCGGCACCGGCCACCGCCACTTTTGGATCGGTGGTGAGGAGGATCCGCCCGCCCCGCTCTTTAGCCCAGGCCAGAACCCCGGCATCGGGCTCGTACCCCTGCGGACAGGCAAGGCGGAGTTCGAAACCGAGGATGGTCGCCGCTTCGATCCAGGTATTCGCCATATTGTTGCCATCGCCGACCCAGGCGTGGACGAGATTCTCGTAACTGCCCTTGCGCTCGATAATCGTTTGGAGATCGGCCAGGATCTGGCAGGGGTGGAAGAGGTCGGTCAAACCGTTGATCACCGGAATTGTCGAAAAACGGGCAAATTCTTCGACAATCTCCTGGCCAAAGGTGCGGATCATCACCCCGTCACAATAACGGGAGAGGACACGAGCGGTGTCGCAAATCGGCTCGCCCCGCCCCATCTGTGAAGTCCCGGGGGCGATAAAGAGGCCGTGGCCGCCGAGCTGAAAGATCCCTACTTCAAAGGAGAGGCGGGTGCGCGTCGAGCTCTTTTCAAAGATCATCGCCAGGGTCTTCCCCGCCAGGAGAGGATGGGGCGTACGCGCCTGCTGCTGCTCCTTTAATTTGGCAGCAAAGGCGAGGAGGGTATCGAGTTCGCTCTTGCTATAATCATGCAGGGCAAGGAAGTGACGGGTCATGCGGGCAGCTCCTGAAGGATGTCGGCAAGGATCATGATCATTTCATCGATCTCCCCTTCACTGACCACCAGCGGCGGCACAAAGCGGAGGACGGTGTCGTGGGTGACATTGAGCAGGAGTCCTTTATCATGCCCCTTTTTAACGATCTCTGCGCCGGGGATGGCAAGATTGACTCCGATCATCAGCCCGATGCCGCGCACTTCGAGAATGACCGGGAAACGGCTTTTGAGCTTTTCCAGCTCGGCGACGAGGTAATCGCCCATGGCGGTGGCCCGCGCCAGAAAAGATGGGTCGCCGAGGATCCGTACCGCTGCCAGGGCGGTGGCGGCCATCAGCGGATTGCCGCCGAAGGTCGAGCCGTGCGTGCCGGGGGTGAAAGAAGCCGCGACTTTGTTCGTCGCCAGCATCGTCCCGATCGGCGCGCCGCCAGCCAGCGCCTTGGCCAGGGTCATGATATCCGGCGTCATGCCGAAATGTTCATGAGCAAAGAGTTTTCCGGTGCGGCCGAGACCGGTCTGCACTTCGTCGAAGATGAGGAGGAGGTTATGGCGATCACAGAGCTCGCGCACCGCCTTGAAGTAAGCAGGCGGAGCAATATTCACCCCCCCTTCCCCCTGAATCGGTTCAAGCATGATCGCGCAGGTCTGTGGGGTGATCGCCGCGGTCAGTGCAGCGATATCGTTAAAGGGGACATGCTTGAAACCGTGCAACAGCGGATCGAAGAAGCGCTGCACCTTCTCCTGCCCGGTCGCCGAAACCGTCGCCATGGTGCGGCCATGGAAGGAGTCGGCGGCGGTAACGATCTCGAAACGCTCGGGACCAAAAGTTTCGCGGCTGTATTTGCGCGCCAGCTTGATCGCCGCCTCGTTTGCCTCGGCCCCGGAGTTACAGAAGAAGGCCTGATCGGCAAAGGAGCGCCGGGTCAGCTCTTCGGCGAGCTCAATCTGATTGGGGATATGATAATAGTTCGAGCAGTGAATCAGCGTTGCTGCCTGCTCCTGAAGCGCCTTGACGATCGCCGGATGGCAATGCCCGAGGTTATTCACCGCCACCCCGGCGAGAAAATCGAGATAGCGCTTGCCATCGGCATCCCAAAGCTCGCACCCCAGGCCCCGTACTGGCACAATCGGATAACGGCCGTAAGTCTTCATGATGACCTTGTCGGCCCGGGCGATCCATTCTTCAGAGTTCATAGCAGCCTCACTTCATTTCTATGCCAATAAGTCCTTGATTTACCTTCCAGGAAACCTACTTCACAATCTCCGTGCCGATCCCGGTGTCGGTGAAGATCTCCAGCAGCACCGCATGCTCAACGCGGCCGTCGATGATATGGGCTTTTTTGACGCCGCCGGCCAAGGCTTCGGCGCAGCATTCGACCTTGGGGATCATGCCGCCGGCGATGGTGCCATCAGCGATCAATGCCTGCATCTGCGCCACCGGAATACTGGTGAGGAGCTGGCCGTCCTTATTCTTCACCCCCTGCACATCGGTGAGGAGAATGAGCTTCTCGGCACCGAGGGCCGCGGCAACGCGGCCGGCGACGACATCAGCATTGATGTTGTAGCTCTGGCCGTCGACTCCGACTCCGGTCGGGGCGATGACCGGGATAAAGCGCGCGCGCTCCAGGGTCTCGATAAGCTCACGATTAACTTGCACGACATCACCGACAAAACCGAGATCGAGTTGCTCGACGGAGCCGGCCGCCCCCTGAACCTCCTGTAGCAGCTTCCTGCTGAGAAGGAGCTCGCCATCCTTGCCGCAGAGACCGACGGCGCGACCGCCATGCCGGTTGATCAATCCGACGACTTCCTTATTGACCTGGCCGACCAGCACCATTTCGACAACGGCCATGGTCTGGGCATCAGTGACGCGCATACCGCGGACGAATTCGGAGACAATCCCGTACTTCTTGAGGGTCTCGTTAATCTGCGGCCCGCCGCCATGGACGATGACCGGATTGAGCCCGATATATTTGAGGAGGACGATATCCTGGGCAAAGGACTCCTTGAGCCGCTCGTCCGCCATAGCGTGGCCACCGTACTTGATGACGATCGTGGTATTGGTGAACCGCTTGATGTAAGGCAGCGCCTCCATCAGCACCTTGGCTTTATTGATCAATTCCTGCATCGCACACACCCCGATTCAAAAAATTCCCGACAGAAAAGTGGAATTATATACCATGCCCCCCGGCTTTAAAAAAGAAAAATGCCGGCCATAGCACCGGCACGGCTGTAGAGTCCATCTATTTATCAGTCAAAATTATTCCGCTCCGCTCAACGGCAGGGTCACGGTCACCGTCGTGCCGGCACCGGGCGAACTGACCACCTGAATGGTGCCGCCATGCGTGTGGACGAACTCCCGCACATAATAAAGACCGAGGCCGAAACCGCGCACCTGACCACTGTGGTGGGGATCGATCTGATAAAATTTCTCGAAAATTTTAGGGATCTCGGCCGGGGCAATCCCGACGCCGCTATCGCTGACCCGCAGAGAAAAAAATTCGGCCGTCGCGTTCATCTCCAGGGTCACGCTCCCGCCGCTCGGGGTAAACTTTATCGCATTAAGCAGGAGCGCACGCACAATAAAGTCAAACTGTTTCCGGTCGAGGTCGAGTTGTGGCAGAGACTCTGGCGGTGTGAAGTTCAGTTCAAGTCCATGCGCGCTCACCTCGGGGAGAAGGTCTTTGAGAAGATCCGTGACCAGATCGAGAGGACAACTCTTCCGTCGGCGCAACGGCAACGGTTGTAAAATCAGCTCGCTGTAAAAGAGGAGATCGCGAATCAGCAACTGAATATTTTCCAGCTCCTCCTGGGCCAGCGCCAGAACTTCCTGACAAACAGGATCGTCAGGATCGACAGAGCCGGCCGCCAGACCTTGCAAAAACAGCGAGACCGACGTCACCGGGGTTTTGAGTTTATGTGACACGAGCCCGAGGAATTCACCCTTCAAGCGATCCATGCGCTTGAGCTCGATAAGTTCTTCCCGTAACTGTTGACGTTCCAAGGCCTTGCGCAGCAGGTTGCGCAGTTGCAAAAGGTTAAGCGGCTTGGTAATAAAATCGTCAGCGCCGGCCTTGAGTGCTTGCAGAATCATTTCGCGATCGGCAAAGCCGGTCATGACAATAACAACCTGATTGGGAGTCTGCTCTTTGATCCGGCGCAGAAGTTCGAGACCGTCGATCCCCGGCATCATCACATCAGTGAGGACGAGATCGACCGCTTCCCTCTCCAGCACCGCCAGCGCCGCGCGGCCGTTAGCGGCCTGCAAGGTCCGGTATTCCGTGAGGGCCTGAGCACAGAGCTGACAGATGACTTCAGCATCATCGACAATGAGCAGTACCGGCAGCGTTCCTGCGATCGACATAGGGGGGCGACTCCTCATGAAATTTCACACCAACTATAGCACTGCCGGCGGGAATGTCTCCTCCCCGCCCCATCTTTTACTGCCAGACCTGCCAGCGCTAGACCAGGCTCTTTTCGAGATGAGCACCGACACTGGCGAGGGCCACGGCCAGACCGGCGGGATCCGTGCCGCCCGCCTGAGCGAGCTCGGGACGACCACCTCCCTTGCCGCCGACCTGGGCTGCGAGGGGTTTGATCAGCTCGCCGGCGCTGAGGCGGCCAAGGAGATCCTTGCTCACCGCCACCAGGAGATTGGCCTTACCGTCCAGAGCCGAGCCGAGGACGATCACCCCGGAAGGGAGTCGATCGCGCAGCTGATCGGAAAATTCGCGCAAGCCTTTGCCATCCAGGCCTTCAAGCTGCACGGCTAGGAACTTGACACCGGCGACCTCACACACCTGCGCCAGCAGCTCCTGCGAACGACCGGCATGAAGCCGCGCCGACAAGGTCTCGACCTCGCGCTCGAGATCGCGCTGTTGTTCCATCAGCTTCTTCAAACGGGCTTCGAGCTGGCCGCGGTCGCTCTTGACGATAGCGGCCAGGCGGCGCAAGGTCTCCTCCTCTTCCTGCACCGATTGCAGGGCGCGGGCACCGGTCACCGCTTCGATACGGCGCACCCCGGCAGCAATGCCGCTTTCCTGGAGAATCTTGAAAAGTCCGATGTCGCCGGCCGCCTGAGTATGAGTGCCGCCGCAGAGTTCCATGCTGAAATCGCCGACCGAGACAACCCGCACCGTCTCCCCGTACTTTTCACCGAAGAGGGCCGTGGCGCCGGCAGCAACCGCTGTCTCAGCACTCATGATCCGGGTCTCAACCCGGCCATTGTCGCGAATGGCACTGTTGACCCGGGTCTCGATCTCCGTCAACTCTGCGGCAGTCAACGCCGAGAAGTGGGTAAAATCAAAGCGGAGACGCTCTGCGGTCACCAGGGATCCAGCCTGTTTAATGTGCTCTCCCAACACCTTCCCGAGCACTGCCTGCAGGATATGCGTGGCTGTATGGTTTAGCGCGGAAGCGCGCCGCACCGAAGCCGCGACCGTCAGATCGACGGCTTCGCCCGCGCGGATCACCCCGGACAGGACTTCGCAGAGGTGGACAATAATCTCGGGGAGGGGGCGCCGCGTCTCGGTCACCCGCAGATGCGCGCTGCCGGAGCTGATCTCCCCCTGATCACCGGCCTGACCACCCGATTCCCCGTAAAAGGGGGTGGCTGAAGTGATGACTTCAACCGTCTCACCGGCTTTGGCTTCACTGAGCTGCTGATCGCCGCGCACCAGCGCCAGGACGGTGCCGTAATCGGTCAGGGCGTGGTAGCCGGTAAATTCACTGCTGATCCCGTCTTCGCGCAGGCGGCGGTAGATCGTCGAAACCGCCGCTTCCCCCGAGCCCTTCCAGTGCTCACGGGCCTTTTTGCGCTGCTCTTCCATACAAAGGTTAAAACCGGCTTCATCGATGCCAAAGCCGTCACTGCCGACGATATCGGCGGTGAGATCGACAGGAAAACCGAAGGTATCGTAAAGCTTGAAAAGGAGGTCGCCGGGGATTTCGCGCTTCCCCGCAGCTTTCAGGGTGGCAATCTCTTCGTTGAGGATGCGCAGACCATTGTCGAGGGTCGCCATAAAGCGCTCTTCCTCGGCGCGCACCACCCGCTTCACATAAGTTTCCCGTTCAAGGAGCTCGGGGAAGGCATCGCACATCATCTTGACAACAGCGTCGACCGCCTTATACAGGACCGGTTCGCCAAAACCGAGCATGCGCGCATGACGGGCGGCCCGGCGCATGATCCGGCGCAAAACATAGCCACGCCCTTCGTTGCTCGGCAGTACCCCGTCACAGATGAGGAAAGTCATGGCGCGAAGATGATCAGCGATGACCCGCATCGAGACATCATCCCTGGCATCGGCGCGATAGGCCTTGCCGCTTAACTCCTCGATATAGCGAATGATCCCCTGCAACAGGTCGGTGTCGTAGTTCGACTTTTTCCCTTGCATGACGGTGGTGATCCGCTCCAGCCCCATGCCGGTATCGACGGCCGGTTTCGGGAGGGGAGTCAACGTGCCGTCGGCGGAGCGATCAAACTGCATGAAGACGTTATTCCAGATCTCCATGTAACGATCGCAATCGCAGCCGACCGCACAGTCAAGGGAGCCGCAACCGACCTCGGGGCCGTTGTCCCAGAAGATCTCGGTGCAAGGGCCGCAGGGGCCGGTATCACCCATCGACCAGAAGTTATCCTTTTCGCCGAAACGGTAGATGCGCTCGCGCGGCACCCCTTCCTGGCTGTGCCAGATCTCGGCGGCTTCGTCGTCATCGGTAAAGACCGTGACGTAAAGGCGCTCCTTGTCGAGCTTGAGGTCGACCGTGAGAAACTCCCAGGCATAAGCGATCGCTTCCTTCTTGAAGTAATCGCCGAAGGAGAAGTTGCCGAGCATCTCGAAAAAGGTGTGATGGCGGGCGGTGCGGCCGACATTCTCCAGATCGTTATGCTTGCCGCCGGCGCGGACGCACTTCTGCGACGAAGCGGCGCGGAGATAGTCGCGCTTCTCCAATCCGAGGAAGCAATCCTTGAACTGATTCATACCGGCGTTGGTAAAGAGGAGGGTCGGATCGTTGTGGGGGATCAAGGGCGAGGAGGGGACGACTGTATGTCCGCGCTCGGTGAAGTAGTGGAGAAAACGGGCGCGAATCTCTCTTCCGGTCATGATCGATTATCCTTTTCGGCGTGTAAAATATTCAGCACCAAAGGGAGTTCAAATCCCCGGCGCAAAAAGAAGTTGATGATTCGGCGCCGGCTGGCAGCATCGGCGGTGGCATAGTCGAAGTGGGGGTAACGTCGTGCCAGTTGCGCTCGCAGCAACTCGTGCGGCGGGTGCTCATTCTCAGCCGCAGCGACAGCAGCAGCGGCGAGCTCGGCAGCGATACCGCGGTGACGCAGATCAAGACAGGCCCGCCGCCCTACGGCCCGACCGTTTCGCAGCAGCGCCAGGGCCCGCTGCTCGGCAAAATGCGTGTCGTCAAGGTAGCCAAGGGCGCGGCAACGGCTCAATGCTGACGCCGTATCCTCAGCGCTGAATCCTTTGTCACCGAGACGACCGGTGATCTCGGCCTCGGCATAGCCGCGCCGGGTGAGGAGACGCAGAGCCGCGGCATACGCCGCAGAGGCGCTCGATCTTTTAGTTTTTGACTCCACTTTTTTCGTCCGCGGGGGTATCGAAGTTATCCCACGACAGATCGGAGGACGAAGAGATCCCGGAGAACTTCAGTTTGAAATCGTCAGGATTCGACGACTGGGCCACTGCCTCCTCAAAGGAGACAAGGTTGCGCTTGACCAGACTCATCAGCGACTGATCAAAGGACTGCATTCCGTAAGAGACGTAGCCCTGCTGGATCGTCTCGGCGAGGAGATTGGTCTTGTTGGCATCATCGATCAACTCACGGACCCGTGCCGTTGAAACCATGACCTCCACCGCCGGCACCCGTCCCTTGCCGTCGATCCTGGGGATGAGGCGCTGGGAAATGACCGCTTTCAGTACCGAAGAAAGCTGGGCGCGAATCTGTCGCTGATGGTGCGGCGGGAAGGAGCCGACGACGCGGTTGATCGATTCTCCGGCATCAATGGTGTGCAGCGTTGAGAAGACCAGATGGCCGGTCTCGGCGGCGTGCATGGCAATCTCCATCGTCTCGATGTCGCGCATCTCGCCGAGAAGAATGACGTCGGGATCCTGGCGCAGTGCGCTCTTCAAGGCATTGGCGTAACTGTCGGTATCGGTTCCGACCTCGCGCTGATTGATAACACTCCGCCGATCACGATGGAGAAATTCGATGGGATCTTCGATGGTGACGATGTGCGCGGTACTATTGTTATTGATATAATCGATCATCGCCGCCAGGGTCGTCGATTTCCCCGAACCGGTGGCGCCGGTGACCAGGACCAATCCGCGCTTTTCGCCAATAATCTTCTTGATCACCGGCGGCAGGATCAGGTCGTCAAGGTTTTTGATGTCAAAGGGGATAAAGCGGAAGACCATCGACACGGCGCCGCGCTGCGAAAAGATATTGGCGCGGAAACGGCCCAGCCCTGGAACACCGTAAGCCATATCGAGCTCGTGCACATCTTCGTAACGCTGCCGCTGTTTGGCGCTCATAATTTTGAACGCCATTTCATGCGTCATTTCCTGCGTCAGATGCGGAGCCTTGTTCAGCGGTTTGAGTTCGCCGCTGATGCGGTAAACCGGGGGGAGTCCCGCCTTGATGTGGATGTCCGAAGCGCCGGCGGTGCGGGCAAATTTCAGAATATCGTCAAGCTGCATGGTTTATTTTTCCGATCGCGGGGACTAATCGTTCTTGGGGTTGCGGGCGGTCAAGCCGTAGTGTTCGAGAATCTTCGCCTCGATGGCGGCGCAGGTTTCCGGATGGTCAAGGAGATACTGTTTGGCATTCTCCCGCCCCTGGCCGACGCGCTCGCCATTATAAGAGAACCAGGCGCCGCTTTTGTCGATGACCCCACTCTCGGAGCCAAGATCGACAATATCGCCGACGCGGGAGATTCCCAGGCCGTAGGTGATATCGAACTCCGCCTCTTTGAAGGGAGGGGCGACCTTGTTCTTGACCACCTTCACCCGGGTGCGGTTGCCGACAACATCCTGACCATTTTTGATCGCCGCTATTTTACGGATATCCATCCGCACCGAGGCGTAGAATTTCAACGCGTTACCACCGGTCGTGGTTTCGGGATTGCCGAACATCACGCCGATCTTCATGCGAATCTGATTGATGAAGATGACGCAGCAGTTCGACTTGCTGATCGTCCCGGTGAGCTTGCGCAGAGCCTGGGACATGAGGCGCGCCTGCAAACCCATATGGGCATCCCCCATCTCCCCTTCGATTTCAGCTTTCGGCACCAGCGCTGCCACCGAATCGATAACCAGCACGTCGAGGGCATTGCTGCGCACCAAGACATCGACGATCTCCAGGGCCTGTTCGCCGGTATCGGGCTGCGAAACGAGGAGGTCGTCGGTCTTCACCCCGAGCTTGTGGGCATAGGAGATATCAAGGGCGTGTTCGGCGTCGATGAAAGCCGCAATCCCGCCACTCTTCTGGGCCTCGGCAATAATGTGCAGGGCCAGGGTCGTCTTGCCGGACGATTCCGGGCCGTAGATTTCAATGACACGGCCACGCGGCACGCCGCCAACGCCGAGGGCGATATCGAGGGCCAAAGAGCCGGTGGAGATCGACTGAATTTCCGGGATCACCGCATCTTCGCCGAGGCGCATGATGCTTCCTTTACCAAACTGCTTTTCAATCTGCCCCATGGCCAGTTCAATAGCGCGGCTGCGATTGTTTTCACTCATCGGTCAAACCCCCGGTCGGTTGTTGGTAATCCCTTTGCTCCCTTACCCGAAAGGGGCAAAGCGCAAGGGTTTTTGAATCGTTTACGGATAGCATAATCATCCCGCTTATTTCAAGGGAATCTTGGTGACGGCGGTCTGCTCTCCCCTGAATTATTGCGCCGGGGAAGATCATTCGGAACCTTCATTGTCATCAAAGAGACAAAGGAGATGACGGCGGAGGAGATCAAGGGCATGACTGGCGCTCAGCCGGCGGATTTCGTCGCGACTCCCGCCAAAATGGTGGCAGACCACCCGCTCGCCGTCGGCCGTCGCCAGGGCTATGTAGACTGTCCCCACCGGCTTCTCGGCTGTGCCGCCGTCCGGACCGGCGATGCCGGTGACTGCCAGTCCGAAATCGGTCGCAGCAGCGCGACGGATTCCCCGTGCCATCAACTTCGCAGTCGTGGCGCTCACCGCCCCTTCCTGCTCGATCATCCAGGCCGGAACCTTCAGCCAGCTTACCTTGGCTTTGTCGGCATAGGTCACCGCCCCGCGTTCCAAAAAGGCGGAAGCCCCGGGGATATCGGTCAATTGCGCGGCGATCATCCCGCCGGTACAGGACTCGGCGAGGGCCAGGGTCTCCCCGGAGCGGAGCAATAGTTTGGCAACGACGCTCGCCAGCGTCTCCTTGCTGCGCGCCACCAGATAATCCCCGACAGCGCGCAGCACCACCGGCTCACTGCGGTCGAGAAGCTCTTCGGCATCAGCCCCGCAGGCGCGCAGCTTCAGATAGACCAAAGGGAAGGTGACGCCGAAACCGACCATCACCCCCGTCGGCAACGCGGCGGCAGCCAGGAGATTCTCCACTTGCGGCTCAGCGACACCGATAAGGGTAAAGATCCGTTCGACAAAGGTCGAGGTAGGAAGGGCCGCTTGCAGCTGCGGCAGGACCGACGCTTCAAGCATCGGCTCCATTTCGGCCGGGACGCCGGGAAGAAAATAGAGGGTACAATTATCCATCTGAATCCGGAAACCGGGGGCAGAGCCGACGGGATTAGGAATCAAGATGGCTTTGGAGGGAAGCAGCGCCTGCTTTTCATTCCCGCCATACATCTCCCGCCCGGTGCGCTTGAAATGCGCGTGGATCTGCACCAACGCTTCATCGTTGAGCGCGAGGGGACGGCGAAAGGCCTTGGCGGCAGCGCGTGCGGTCAAATCGTCCCGTGTCGGGCCGAGACCACCGGTGACAATCACCACCTGACGGCGGGCACTCAGCTCCTGCAGTGCTTCGGAGATATAATCCTCATCATCACCGACACTCATGACTTCACGAATAAAGAGGCCGCGCGTCGCCAATGCCAGAGCAATACGCCGGGTATTAGTGTCGGAAATCTCGCCGTTTAAAAGTTCGTCGCCGATGGTGAGGACGGCGATTTTCGGGGAAAATGGTTGCATCGTTTTACCGTTCGTTAGCAGTTTATGGAAAGAAGTGGAGGAACAGGCGCAGACACAGCGCGGCATAAAGGCCGGCGACAACATCGTCAAGGACGACGCCGTAACCGTTCTTGATCTGACGATCACAGTAGCGTGCCGGCTGCGGCTTGAGAATATCAAAAAAGCGGAAGAGGAAGAAGCCGAGAATCGCCGCTTTCCAGGTAAAGGGGAGGAGAGCGATCGTCACCAGATAACCGACGAGTTCATCGATGACGATGCGGCCGTCATCGACGACGCCGTAGATCTTGCCGGCCTGGCCTGCCACCCAGCAGGACAGGAAGAAGAGGGCAACGACCGTCAGCAGCCAGAGAGTCGGCGGCAGTTTGGCAAGGAGCCAGTAAGCGGGAATCCCGGCCAGGGTGCCGAAGGTCCCGGAGGCGATCGGTGCATAGCCGAGGCCGGCGTTACTGGAGAGGAGCAGGATAAAACGGCTCATGGATTATTCTTCTTTCGTAGGGACAAGCGGCTGATAGCTGATCTCCAGCACCGTATAGTGGGCATCGCCGACCGGCCGCTTGACGAAGATCTCCTCCCCCTCTTTCTTGCCGAGGAGGGCACGCCCCATCGGCGCATCCATGCTGATCCAGCCGAGCTTCGGGTCGAACTCATCGGGCCCGACGACGCGGTAAACGACCTCTTCGCCCTCTTCATCCTCCAACCGCACCCAGGCACCGAAGTAAATGGTGTCGCACGGACCGACGCGGTTCTCCACCACAGTCAGGGAATCGAGGCGTTTGACGAGAAAACGGACGCGGCTGTCGATTTCGCGCAGCCGCTTCTTACCGTAGATATATTCGGCATTCTCCGAGCGATCCCCTTCAGCGGCAGCGGCGGTGACTGCCTTGGTAACGCGGGGACGCTCCACCTTCCAGAGAAAGCGCAACTCTTCACGCAGACGTTCGACCCCTTCCGGGGTGATGTAGCACGATTGGGCTTCCTGTACTTTTCTTGCGACGGCCATTAACTCTCTACTTTTCAACGAATCGACAAATTGCTCTGACTTTGCGGGGGAACACTATAACGTCAAACTCTCCTTGGGAGCCAGATTTTTCCCTTGCGCTTTTGCACGAGGATCGATCCCGCTCCTGTCTCTTCCCCCTCCCTCGCAGCGCTGAACCGACCAGACAGGTTCCGGGGGTTGCGCCCCCGACGACGCCCTACTTCTTTTCCTTGCCGGAAAGAAGTAGGCAAGAAAAGGCACCCCATCGTCTGGCCCGCTGCGCGGGTTCCCTGCGCCCGGCAGACATTTGGCGGGCGGACAAAAACTCGCTGCGCTCAAACATTTGTCCGCCTTTATCACCAAACGTCCACCGTGCTCCGGCGGCGGCGAAAGGGGAGAAATCTGAACGGATCAAGATCATGGTCTTCATGTAGGGGCGAAAAATTTTTCGCCCGCTTTGGCTTTGCCCGAAGTTTCCCCTCTCCATGAGGGAGAGGGTGGCCGCAGGCCGGGTGAGGGGGGAAGGATTGAATCAAAATCCTTGTTGTTGCCGCTCTGCCGTGCTAGCCTGCGCCCATTATTTTTATAATGATTTCAGGGGAGATGGCCATGGCCGACGCCAGCAGCAGCAACAGGGGATAACGATCGAACCGCCCGACGACAACAGCCGTCCGGGCGGTTTTTTGTTGTGCGTCGGAAGAAATCCGGAGGGAAGAACAAGTTCCAGCAGGTGGCATGAAATTCCGCTTTGCTAATATTGCAGTTAGCAAATTAGCAAAGAACGTCCCCATGGTATTCCGGCAGTCGCCGCGTGGCGGTTTGTTGTTTTTAGGGGAGAGATAAACGCGGTACGTTGCTGTTCTTAATCAATTTTTTCAGGAGAAAACTTATGAAGGCCACAGTCAAAATAATGCACATATCTGACATTCATGCTGATGAAACTACCGCTGACAAACTTAATCTCCGAATTAAAACATTTCTATCAGATATTGATCAGTATCGAGGTGAAATTGATTTAGTCGTTGTAACTGGAGACATAGCTTTATCTGGTAAAGCTGACCAATTTAAGTTAGCTGAAAAAATTGTGTTTGATCCATTGTTGGCTCGGTTACAATTATCGAGAAACAAGATATTTTTTGCACCTGGAAACCATGATATTGATCGAGGAAGAATATCAATTCCAGAAGATGTTGGTGTAAAAAAATTATTGCTAGAACAAAATGATGCATCTACTTACTTTAAAGACAAAACGGGTTTCTCAAGATTGGAAAATTATTTTAATTTCTTAGAACAATTTTATTCTCCAAAAAAAAATTTTGCAGGAAAAGTGTTTGATATAAATTACATGCCTATCGGCCTAGGAATCTTAAACTCATCCTGGTTATGTTCCGGGAATGATGACAAAAATAATCTGCATATCTCAGAGTATCAAGTGGCAGAAGTACTTACAAATATTGATAGCGCCTTGTTAAAGATTGGAATAATGCACCACCCATCTGATTGGTTCAGTAATTATGAACAAAGATATGTAATATCAGAGTTGAAAAGGCAATTTGATATAATTATAACCGGTCATCTCCACGAAAATGTTAGCAGAGGTGAAATTACGCCACAATATAATACAATACTACTTACATCACCATCATTATACAATAATTATTGTGATGAATTTCTTGGATACAATTTATATAATATTGATTTATCTAAAAATACATTAACTGCAATATACAAAAAATATATGAAGGGTAGAAATGCTTATGATAGAGATACAGAATATGCACTAAATGGTGAGCATGAATTCGAATTAAAAACAAAATCACCAATGTTGTTTTCTAAAAGTATCCTGTGTCAAAAAATTAATCTTTTAAATACTGAAATAGAAAAATCCTTAAAATCTCAGTTAGCACTTTACCAAAATCTACCTGACCCTATATTAGTTACACCAAAACTATCTTCACTAACTTGGAAATCTGATAAAAAAATAAGTACACCAATAACAGGTGATCCAACAAAATTAAGTGCTAAACATGTATTTATTTATGCACCAAAAGATATGGGCAAAACAGTTTTAATGAAAAGTTCAGTAGCTAAAATTAATCAGTCTTATTTCGTAGAAAAATCTGGTCCTATTTCTGCTTACATAGATCTTGCATTTAAAGATCATGATAAAAACCAGTTAGAAGAACAAGTAAAAGATAAAATAAGTGAAACTTCTATAACAAATCACATAAGTGAAGTTCATATTTTTATTGATAACATTAATATCAAAAACTTAAATCAACTTTCTACTCTCAACGATATTTCTGAAGACTTTCCGCAATGGAAGTTTATAGTAGCGATTGAAAATGATTTTGTAATGGAAGCAATACGTAGAAACGATAAATACAAAACTTGGGAATTTTATGAGGTAATGCCGTGGGGACCAAGCAGGATAAGAGAATTCACAACAAAATTTTTTGAAGCGGCAGGAATTAAAATTGATGTTGATGCAGCATTTAATTTTATTTGTCATAGTTTAAGAAATGAGGGTGTAAAAAACTTTGTGTAAATGGTCATCGTCGGTTACAACCCGTAACCACTGGAGGAACCGATGGCCATACCGAAAGACGTGCTCGACTGCC
>PHAV01000026.1 GCA_002841765.1 Deltaproteobacteria bacterium HGW-Deltaproteobacteria-4
GGCAGTCGAGCACGTCTTTCGGTATGGCCATCGGTTCCTCCAGTGGTTACGGGTTGTAACCGACGATGACCATTTACACAAAGTTTTTTACACCCTCTGCGATCTCCTGATTTTTTTCTTCCTGAAGTTGGTCGTAGTGAAGTTTTTCGTTCAGTTGTGCCAGTTTCTGCTCCTGTTTGGCTTTTCTCCTGTAGACAATAGCAATTTTGTCATTCATTTGATTAAAAGTTTCGGCAAATGGCTGGAGTTCTCCTGCCATTTTTCCTTCAATTCGATAGTCGAGGTTCCCGTTACTGATCTCTTGTGTCGCCGTCAGGAGGGCTGTGAGAAGATTGGTAATCCTGCAAATCAAACGATAAAAAATGAAGCCCCCGATTAAAAGCGCCAGACCTATGATCAGTCCAGCTCTGGTGGCAAAAGTTTTCATTAACAGATCAAGATCTGTCAGGGGGAGATCTACAGCCAGAATGACAATTTCGCTACTGCCGACGGGGATCGCTGAATAAAGCTGGCGGTGATAGCCGTTGTGCTTAATCGTCTGCAAGATCTTTTCGCCGTTGAGCAGGCGGGTCATCTGCTCATCGCTCAGGGCACTCAAGCTGATATCTTCCGCTGTCGTTACCAGTAATTTGCGGTTGAGATCCAGGATCGCGGTATCACTAGAGAACGGTGCGACAATCTGTTTTAAAAAGGTCCTGTCTACCGATGTCTGCAGAAGCAAGAGTTCTTTAGCCTCTCCTCCGCGCGAAAGTGGGACAACAACGCTTAATAGTGCGGGGATGTCCGGCGTCGAAGAGAAGCTAAAGCGCGCTTTGCCACTGGCATTTGCCTGCCGGAAAAGATTATCACAGGCCCCATGTTCACCATCGACTCTTGCCGGGTAGACGCTCGCAGTAATATTTCCGTTGTTGAGTAAACCTAAAAACCTATCCTGATCCAGTAGAGAATAGGGGGCGGATTGACTTTCTCTCTTGGTGGAATACTGAAAAACAACCAGATTGGCATAAGTTGTCAGCAGTAATTCCTGTTTTTTTATCTCGCGAAACACGACCTCTTGAATCGTCATAAGACGTTGATTCGCAGTGGAGGTCAAGGCATCCTGAAACAGTCGGTAGATTCCATAGGAACCGATACCGCCAAAGATGATAATGATAAGGACGAAAGGAGTGAGGATTTTGTAAAGTAGCGACCGCTTGCTGAAGTTGTTGGGGGGAGAAGATGAAGTCATTGAGATTAAAGTGGCCACTGACCGTTTTGGCAAAGGGTCAGCATGGCATCAGCCACATAGGGATCGAATTGCGTGCCGGAACACCTCTGGATCTCAGCCAGGGTGATTTCATGGGAAAGGGCTTTACGGTAAGGCCGATCCGAGGTCATTGCATCATAGGTGTCGACCACGGCAATGATCCGGGCCTCAAGGAGGATGTCGTCTCCCTTGACGCGGAAAGGGTAGCCCGTGCCGTCGTAGCGCTCGTGATGCTGGACAATAATCTGCCGGACAGTCCCGAGGAAAGAGATTGGTTCGAGAATTTTGGTGCCGATCAACGGGTGATGTTGCAGGATATCGATATCACTCGTTGAAAGAACACCTTCCTTGTTCAGAACCGCCGCGTCTATACCGATCTTGCCAATGTCATGGAGGATGGCGGCGCGCTCGAGTCTTTTGAATGCATCGCTGCTGAGATTGAGCTGCCGGCCGAGAATCTGGGCATAACGGGTGACGCGCTCTGAATGACCGCAAGTATAGGGGTCACTTGCCTCGACCGCCGAAACGAGCGCCTGCATGGTATTCAGGTAGGTAGTCTGTTGGTCTTCGTAGAGGTGCACATTTTTGATGGCAACGGAGGCCTGGGCTGCAATCGTTGTGAGCAGTTCAAGGTCCTGTTCATTAAAGGTTGATCTGTCTCTTTTGTTTGCCAGGGTAATCGTGCCGATGATTTCGTCTTTAACAATCAGTGGGGAGCAGATCAGGGTCTCACGAGTGTAACCCAGGGAACTTATCGGACTGAACTCGCGATTATTTTCGGTCTTTTCGATAAGTAAGGGTTGCCGTTTCTGAATCACCCAGTAAGTCACCCCGCCGGGTCGCAACGGCAATCGGGTCTCGCGATTGACCAGATCAAAGAGACCAACGGCACTACCGACTTTGAGGGTGCCGTGTTCAAAGTCATACAGGAGGATGTAGCCGATTTCGGCGCCGACCGCTTCGATCGCGCGACGAATCATGGTCTCGAAGAGACCTTCCAGATCGAGAGTCGAATTGAGCGCCACACCCATCTTGTTGAGGGCGGAGAGGCGGGAGACCGTCATCTCCAGGCTCTTGTTCTTGTATTCGAGATCACTTGCCAGATCCGCTATCTTGTAGTTCGCTTCTTCGATCTCTTCGATACGTTCTTCCAGGGAGATATTGAGGTATTCGATCTCTTTCAACCGCTCTTCAACTGTAATATTCATGCTTTGCAGCTCACCTTGATGGGCGAGTTGCTCGCGACTGACAGCGAGTTCACATTCATGGAGAATGGTATTTTCTACCAATGTTTTAAGATGGTCGACCATGACGTTGAATTTGTTCCCCAGTTCTGCCATTTCTTCTGAACTGTTGATCTGGATAGCCGCCTGGTCAAATTCTCCCTCCTCCACTCGTTCCATGGCAGTAATGATCTGGCGAATCGGCGCATCGACGTAAAAGAGGATAAAGGTCGTTATGACGATGACGAGCAGACCAATGGCGGCGATTGCAGTGAGGAGGGTTGTGTTGCGACTGGATGTCTGGAGAATTTCGGCATCTTGCAAAGAAAGTTGCAGAGAAAGAATACCGAGAACTTTCTGCTCGGGATCATGGCAACTGCTGCATTCTGAAGAATTTTCAAAGGGGATGAGGGTTTTGTAGCGTTTATGGCCATCAACAACGTCGGGATAGGAGGTACGACCGGAGCGGTAGGCCAAAAGATCCGAAATATTAATCAGCCTGTTAATGTCATCCTTGTTGGCAGAGGCGAGTATACGACCAGATTCATCAAAAATTTTGATGGAGGCGATCGAGGAATTCTCACCGATTTTGGCAAAAATCTCCTGGACCTTGTCCTGTTCACCATTTTTCATGTGACTGTTGATACTATTGTGAATCGTCTCACTCACCAGACGGCCGCTCTGTTCGGCGACCTTGGTCAGCATGTCGTGCTGGGTGTTAATATTTTTCCAGGTAATCAGGCCGATGACCCCACACATAATCAGGGCGATCAGTCCGAGTATTTTTATTTTAAGGGAGTTCATGTAAGAGACTGAATGTCCAGTTATTGGTAAAGTTGTTTTTAAGAAGCATTCTCTATTTTAATAACCGATTATCCCATAAATTACCAACCGATTTCATCATTAAATTTTTTTTGGTTAAATGACTTGAATTGTCATATGAAATAAGGGGTTTTAATTAAGTTGTTCGTCCTGGATTATATCGGAATATTTCATGTTATCGGGAGATTGCGGAAAGCTTTATCGTGACAGAAAAGGACCGGGAGGTTGACACGGCAAGGTGATAAAGAAATTGACATTTTGGAATAGTTTATGGTTGTTTTACGCGTTTTAACTTTATGGTCGGATTGAGTCTCTATGCGTCTCGATGATTTCTCCTTTACACTCCCTGAAGAGTTGGTCGCCCAGTATCCGGCGCCGCAGCGTGATGATGCGCGGTTGATGGTCCTGGATCGAGCAACGGCACAAACTGCTATGGGATTGGTCCCTGATCTCTTGTCGTATTTTCGCCGTGGCGATCTGCTGGTAGTCAACGATACCCGGGTTCGTCCGGCGCGATTGCTGGGGCATAAAGAGAGTGGCGGTCAGGTTGAAGCTTTTTTGCTGCAACGGCATCCGGGGGAACATGAGCTCTGGAGTTGTTTGACCCGTGCTTCGAAGTCGCCGCGCGCCGGCAGCCGTCTTTTCTTTCCCGGCACGATCTGTGGCACGGTGCAGGGGGTTGATGCACAAGGTCTGACCTTGATCGAGTTTTCCTGTGATAATGATTTTATTGCAGCGGTCGAGCAATTCGGGCATGTACCCCTGCCGCCGTATATCCGCCGGGCGGATGAACTCCTTGACCGGGAGCGTTATCAGACCGTTTATGCCGCAACGCCGGGCGCTGTGGCTGCTCCGACCGCCGGACTGCACTTTACTCCGGCCCTCTTTGAACGTTTACGGACGCTAGGGGTAGAGATTGCGACCCTGACCTTACATGTCGGTATAGGCACCTTTACTCCGGTGCGGGTGAAAACTCTGTCCGAGCATCGTATGCACAGCGAGTCTTTTCATATTCCGGTTGAGACGGCGGAAGCCGTGAATCGCGCCAAAGCAGAAGGCCGCCGGGTGATTGCGGTCGGGACGACGACAACACGCACTCTGGAAGCAGTCGCCGCCAGACAGGAAGGGATATGCGCCGGAGCGGGCGAGACCGATATTTTTATCACCCCCGGTAGCAGATTCCGGGTTGTCGACGGTTTGATCACTAACTTCCACCTTCCAGAGTCGACTCTTCTCGTTCTGGTCTCGGCCTTTGCCGGACATGCTTTGACAATGAGTGCTTATCGCCAGGCGGTTGCGGAACGTTTCCGCTTCTTTAGTTACGGCGATTGCATGCTGATCCTATGATTCAGGAGTTTTTTTGAGCCGATTCCACTACGAGCAGATTGCCACTGATCCCCGGAGCCAAGCCCGCCGCGGGCGGATCCATACCCGGCGCGGGATAATCGAAACCCCGATTTTTATGCCGGTAGGGACGCGTGGTACGGTCAAGGCGATGACGGTCGATGATCTAAAGGCAGTCGGTGCCCAGATCATCCTGGCTAATACCTATCATCTGTTGTTGCGACCGGGACATGAGCTGGTTCGGGAACTCGGCGGATTGCACGCCTTTATGGACTGGGATCGACCGCTTCTTACTGACAGCGGCGGCTTCCAGGTCTTCAGTCTCGGGGATTTGCGGGCGATTGATGAAGAAGGGGTGCGTTTTCGTTCTCATATTGATGGCACCCTCTTCAGTCTGACGCCGGAATCGTCCATTGCCGTACAGGAAGCTTTGGGCGCTGATATTATTATGGCTTTTGATGAGTGCATCCCTTATCCTGCCACCCGGGAGTATGTGGCGGCTTCCACCGCTCGCTCCGGTCGTTGGGCGAAGCGTTGCCAGTCTGCCCGTCGCCCGGAGGACGATGCAGCACTCTTTGCCATTGTCCAAGGGGGAATGTATCCGGACCTGAGGCGCCAGAGTGCGGAAGATCTCGTCACCGGCGGTTTTGAAGGTTATGCCCTTGGTGGTCTTTCGGTGGGTGAGAGCGCTGAGCAGATGTATGACGTCATGGAGGCGACCATGCCGTATCTGCCCCAAGACCAGCCCCGTTATGTCATGGGGATCGGGACGCCGGAGAATCTTGTCGAGGCGGTAGCCCGGGGTGGCGACATGTTCGATTGTGTCATGCCGACCCGTAATGCCCGTAACGGCCTTCTCTTTACCTCCTTTGGCAAGGTCAGTATCAAGCAGGCCCGTTATGCTCATGATTCCGGCCCTCTCGATCCGGAATGCGGTTGCCCTGTCTGCCGACGCTATAGTCGGGCCTATCTTCGCCACCTTTTTCAAAGTGGAGAAATCCTTGCATCGATATTGAACACAATGCACAATCTGTATTATTATTTGCACCTCATGGCCTCAATGCGGAACGCCATCGAAACCGGCACCTTTGCCGACTTTAGAAAAAGCTTTTACGAAAAGCGCAATTTTCAGTTATAATTTTATAGTTTGTCGATTTTCCCGGTCAGGATTCATCAACCAACAAGGAGGAATATACCAATGGTTTCTGTTGCATATGCTGAAGCTGCCCCCGCTGCGCAGGCAGCTCCGAGTCCCTGGGCGAACGTACTACTGCTCGTCGCGATGTTTGCCATTTTCTACTTTCTTTTGATCCGTCCCCAGCAAAAACGGGCCAGGGAACACAAAGCTCTGGTCGAAAGCATCAAGGTCGGCGATCAGGTCATCACCGCCGGCGGCATCCATGGCAAGGTTGCCGCAGTGCAGGACGATACGATTCAGGTCGAAATCGCCACCGGGGTCAAGATCAAACTGAGTCGTTCCTCGATTGTGACGGTCAAGAGCGAATAGTTTAATAGTACTGATCCATCTCCGGTTTTATTGCCGAACAGTTAAAAATAACCCGGCACTTTTCATCTCTAAAGGAGTCGAATCAGCTCATGTCTAGTCTTAAATCGCGGGGCGTGTTGATTGTTGCACTTTCTCTGCTCGCTCTGGTGGCTATTGCCCCGACTTTCTTCCGTGATTCTTTGCCGGCTATCTGGACAAAGACTTTTGATCCTGTTCATCTCGGTCTTGATTTGCAGGGTGGTATGCATTTGATTCTCGGGGTCGATACCGAGAAAGCGGTGGAGGCACGACTCGACGGACTGGTCGATCACCTCGACAATCTCCTGCGCGAGAAGGATGTCGTTTACAAGCGGGTTGAGCGGACCGGCAATGATGTGTTGTCGGTGACGGTCTACGATAAAGATGCGGCCGCGAGTCTCGACAAGCTGGTCAATGATAATCTCGGTATTCTTGAGGATGCTGGTGAGGCTCAGGATGGCAGCTACCTGATTAAGAAGTTTCGCCTGAACAGTAATGAGGCGCAGTCGATTCGGGAGATGTCAGTTCGACAGGTCGTCGAAACGATGCGCAACAGGATTGACCAGTTCGGGGTCAGTGAGCCGATACTGCAGCAGGAAGGGGCCGATCGCGTCCTTGTTCAGCTGCCGGGGATCAAGGATCCCGAGCGCGCGATTGCCCTGCTGGGCAAAACAGCCCGCCTCGAATTCAAGATGGTCGCCGAAGATGCTGACCCTCAGGCGGCGGTCAGGGGGGAGCTCCCCCCCGGCACCCAACTCCTTTATGAGCGCAATACCGATAAAGCGACCGGTAAGTTTACGGAAACTCCTATCGTCGTAGAAGAGAAGACCGCCATGACCGGCGATCTCCTCTCCAATGCGCAGGTGCGCATCGACAGCCGTTTCAACGAACCCTATGTTGCCATCGATTTTAATGCGATTGGCGCCAAGCGTTTTGATCAGGTTACGGCCGCCAGCGTTGGTAAACGCATGGCGATCGTCCTCGATAACACCGTCTATTCGGCACCGGTGATTCGCGAACGCATCTCCGGCGGAAGCGCCCAGATCAGCGGCTCTTTTACCGAGCAGGAAGCGACCGATCTGGCCATCATCCTGCGCGCCGGTTCTTTGCCGGCGCCGGTGAGTATTCTCGAAAACCGCACGGTGGGACCCTCCCTGGGCCGCGACTCCATCGCTCAGGGACAGATGGCCGTGACTCTGGCTTTCATCTTCGTCGGCGTCGCCATGATCCTGTATTACCGCTGGTCCGGGGTTGTTGCCGTGGTCTCGGTGATTCTCAATCTTCTTTTGCTTCTGTGCGCGCTGATCTTCTTTAAAGCGACCTTGACCCTGCCCGGGATTGCCGGTATCGCCTTGACTCTGGGGATGGCGGTCGATGCCAACGTACTGATCTATGAACGCATGCGTGAAGAGGCGCGTCTCGGCAGAACTCCGCGTGCTGCTATTGAAGCCGGCTATGAAAAGGCCTTCTGGACGATCATGGACTCCAACCTGACGACCCTCCTTTCCGGTCTGATCCTCTTTCAGTTCGGGACCGGTCCGGTCAAGGGTTTTGCTGTGACCCTTTCGGTCGGTATCTTGACGACCCTCTTCACAGCGATGTTCTGCAGCCGCTGGATCTTTGATCTTTATCTGCAAAATCGCGTTATTAAACGCTTGAGCGTCTAGGGGATAACGATGCAAATCATTAAACCAAATACTAATATCAATTTTGTCGGCCATAAAAAACTGGCGATAACCATCTCCTGGATTCTTATCATGATCGGCATTTTTTCCGTCGTCTCCAAAGGCGGTCTCAACCTAGGTCTTGATTTTGCCGGCGGATCTCTGGTGCAAGTCAAGATGAACCAAGTCACGACCGCTGCCGACATGCGTCAGAGCCTGGCCCCCATGGAACTTAAGGGGATGACGATTCAGCAGGTGGGGGATCTTGCTGACGAGTTCCTGATTAAAGCACAGGAATCGAGCAGCAAGACTGAAAGTCTGGCCAATAGCGTCCAACAGACCCTGGAGGGCCATTACGGCGCCGGGACTGTCGACATCCGGCGTGCCGAGATGGTCGGCCCGCAAGTCGGTAAGGATTTGCGATATAAAGGGGTGATGGCGATCGTTTATTCGATCATCGGTATGCTCATTTATATTACTTTTCGTTTTGAGTTCCGATTCGGAGTCGGGGTGGTTATTGCTCTTCTCCATGATGTACTGATTACCCTGGCCTTCTTTTCTGTCTTCAATAAAGAGATTGACTTGACCGTTGTCGCTGCTTTTTTGACCATCGTCGGCTACTCGGTCAATGATTCGGTTATTATTTGTGACCGTATCCGTGAGAATCTGTCAAGACACGTCGGTCAAAAGCTCGAATGGATTATCAACCGCAGTCTCAACGATACCCTGTCCCGAACCATCATGACTTCGGGAATTACCTTGCTCAGCGTACTCTGCCTTTATCTCTTCGGTGGAGAGGTCATTCGCAATTTTGCTCTTGCCATGATTATCGGCATCGTCGTCGGAACCCATTCATCGATCTTTGTTGCAGCTCCGGTTATCCTCTATTTCGATAAAGGCGATAAAGAAAGTCCCGTCGTCCCTGCGGTCATCAATTCTTAATTCAAGGAGCATGCATGAAGAATAAGGAGACGGTCCTCTTTGTTGTTGTGGCCCTCATCGTCGGACTTCTCGTCGGTGTCATTGTCAGTAAAGGGAAGAACAAAAGCTCTTCGGCTCCCTCGATCGCCGCCCCGCAGGGGGGAGCGCCGGTCAACGCCCAGCAAAAGATCAAAATGCTGGAAAACCTGGTCGCCAACGATCCGCAAAATCGCAAAGCCTGGGTAGAACTGGGTAATACTTACTTCGATGCGCAAATGCCGGCTAAGGCGATCGATTCTTACGCCAAGGCACTGGAGATCAATCCCAATGATCCCAACGTCTTGACCGATCAGGGGGTCATGTATCGCCAACTCGGCTGGTTTGACAAAGCAATCGAGAATTTCACTAAGGCAAATGAAGTCGATCCCCGCCATATTCAGAGCCTGTTTAATATCGGTATCGTTTACCGCCACGACCTCCAGGATTACGTCAAGGCGACCGAAGTCTGGAAAAGATATCTTGAGATTAACCCCACCGGTGACTCTGCCGAGCGGATTCGCGCCGAAATCCGGCAAATGGAGTCGCAGCCATTGATCCCCGCCGGCCAGATGCGTATGCCCCCGCAGCCAAATCAATGATTCATCCCCACGGCGGACCGGGTTCTTCCCGGTCCGCCTTTTGGCCGTCATAGTTGTGTTGCGTTATCTTTTTTTGCTCTCCCGATCTCTCCTCCTCTACTCTTCTGCCAACCTGTAGTTACATTGCGTCTCATCTCAACGGAAGGACCGATAACTAACCTGGAAACGGTTGTGTTGTGATTGTTCCGGGAACGCACAATATTTTCCTGCTGTCATCTTCGGAGATTCTATGCAAACTGTCACTATGCGTCGCTGGCTGGAGCGGAGTGTCCTTCCCAGCCCCCTTTTGCTCCAATCATTCGTCGATGAACTTAATATCGATCGCTTGACAGCGCATCTTCTTGCCCAGCGTGGTGGCACCGACCTGACTTGTGCCATCGATTTTCTTGAACCACGTTTGCAGCAGCTCCCCGACCCCCTCCTTCTCGGTGAGATGGAGGCGGCAGTCTCTCGTCTCGTCGCGGCCATTCAGGGCGGTGAGAAGGTCGCCATTCATGGCGATTATGATGTCGATGGCATCAGCGGCACCGCTCTCCTTGTCGAAGGGTTACGGGCTTTAGGTGCCGAAGTCGATTACTATATACCGCTACGGCTGCGCGATGGCTATGGCCTTTCCGCCGATCATCTCCGCCAGGCCTTTGCTGCCGGCGCCCAAGTTGCTGTCTCTGTTGATTGCGGCATCTCTGCACTCGATGAGGCCGAGGTTGCCCGGGAAATCGGACTCGATCTGATTATTACCGATCACCATCAACCCCCCGCTATCCTCCCGGTCGTCTGCGCCATCGTCAATCCCCATCTTCCTGATTCCCTTTATCCTGATAAAGAGCTTGCCGGCGTCGGCGTGGCGTTTATGCTCCTCATCGCTCTGCGCAGTCGGCTACGTGCCATTGGTGCCTTTGCGGTCAAGCCAGAGCCCGACCTCCGTTACAGTCTCGATCTCGTCGCCCTAGGGACGATTGCCGATGTTGTGCCGCTGCGTGGTGTCAACCGGATCTTGACCCGCATCGGTCTCGGTATCATCAATCAAGGGCGGCGGCCCGGTTTGAAGGCCCTCACGGTCGCAGCCGGCATTCGTCAAGTCACCTGCGGCAATGTTGCTTTCAGCCTTGCTCCCCGACTCAATGCTGCCGGCCGTCTGGAGGATGCTAATCTTGGTGTCGAGCTTTTGCTCAGCAACGACGGAGCGCGAGCGGTGGAACTGGCCGCGCTTCTTGACGGTTTTAATCGCGAGCGGCAAGGTGTGGAGCAGCAGGTCCTCGCCGAAGCGATTGCCCAGGTGGAAGCAGGGAAGGGGGGCGATTTTTCCATTGTCCTCGCCGGTGAAGGGTGGCATCCCGGCGTGATCGGCATCGTCGCCAGTCGTCTGGTCGAGCGCTATCATCGTCCGACGGTGCTGATTGCTGTCGATGGTGCAACCGGCAAGGGCTCGGCGCGGTCGATTCGCGGTCTCCATCTTTACCAAACCCTGCAAAGTTGTGCTGCCGATCTTGATGGTTACGGCGGCCACGCCTTTGCTGCCGGTCTGTCGATTGCCGCCGATCGCATCGACGCCTTTGTCTCCGCCTTTGAGCAGGCATCAGCCACCGTCTTGAGCGCCGACGATCTCCTCCCCGTCCTCCTGTATGATTGTGAAGTTCTCATCGAAGATCTCTCTCTGCCAATTTTCGCAGATCTCCAGCGCCTCAGCCCCTTTGGCGCCGGCAATCCTGAACCGCTCTTTCTTTTACGCAACGCCCGGGCCCAGCAAGTTGCTCCCTGCGGAACCGGTCACCTCAAGTTTTCAATCAGGCAAGGGGGTTCTTCTTTGCCCTGCATTGCGTTCTCTTATCCATCGCACTGGGCTGAATTCCTCCCCGGCGAGATCGATCTCCTCGTCACGCTCCAGAGTAACGAGTGGAAAGATCGGGTCTCGCTGCAACTTCGCGTTAAAGATATGCGTCCTGCTCAGGATCCCTAAAAAGGGGACCTTGCGCCCTGAAGCTTCTGCGCATGAACACTAAGGGAATAGAAAAGGCCGACTCATTACGAGCCGGCCTTTTTTATTCAAAGATCGTCCTTATGACAATCCGCAGGTTTTAGCCAACCTTTCCCAGGCAGGGAAGCTTCGGCGAATGATGTCAATATCAATGCAGTAAGCGATACGGAAGTAACCTGGGGCGCCGAAGCCGGTTCCTGGTACGAGGAGGATCTTCTCCTCCTGAGCCAGGTTGACAAAGGCGATATCGTCAGCCAGCGGTGAACGTGGAAAGAGGTAGAAGGCACCATCCGGTTTGGTCAGGGTAAAACCCAGGGAGGACAGATGGTTATAAAGGAGGTCGCGTTTTTCCTGATATTCGTTGATATCGACGCTCTCCTCCTGCAATTTGGCGACAAGGCGCTGCATCAGGGCCGGGGCGTTGACAAAGCCGAGGACGCGATTGCAGAAGACCGCTCCTTCGATAAAGGAGGCAACTTCGTCGAGTTGCGGATTGGCGGCGATGTAGCCGATGCGTTCGCCGGGAAGGGCGAGATCCTTGGAGTGGGAAGTGGCAATGATGCTGTTCTGGATACAGTCAAAGATCGGCGGTACATGGTGGCCGTCATAGGCAAGTCGGGCATAGGGTTCGTCAGAGATGACGTAGATGGTCTGACCGAACTCTTTCTCCTTGGCGGAAAGGACGGCGGCGAGGGCACACAGATCGGCGTGCGGATAGATAACACCGGTCGGGTTGTTCGGGGAATTAATGATGATCGCCTTGGTCGTGGCACTGATTGCGGCGGCGATGGCCGGGAGGTCAAGCTGGAAGGTGTCGCGATTGGTCCAGACTTCTTTGGTCGTGCCGCCGTGGTTGTCGACATAAAACTTGTATTCGACAAAATAAGGGGCAAGGATGACCACCTCGTCGCCGGGGTTGAGGATCGTTTTGAAGATGACGTTGAGGGCGGCGCCAGCACCGCAGGTCATGACCACATGCTCGGCCTTGACGCTGGTCTGGCCGCGTCTGGACACAGCGGCGGCGATGGCGGCGCGAGTCTCTTCAAAACCGGCGTTACTCATATATCGATGCATCCCCGGCAGGGGCTGTTCGGCGAGTTGCAGGAGTTCGCGGCGGAAGGCGGCCGGCGGTTCAACCGAGGGGTTGCCAATGGTAAAATCAAAGATCTGATCATCACCGTGGATCGCCCGCAGCCGTGCCCCTTCTTCAAACATCTTGCGAATCCATGAAGAACCTTCGATACAACGTTGGACTTTACTTGCAATGGCCATAACCGACTCCTTGATTTCTGTGCATAAAAGTTGGCGCAGTCTAGCGGCATCGCCGGCGCGGGTCAAGAGCTCAGAAAGGGCTCAGAAGGGGGAATCTGCAGCTTTTCATGGCGTTTGTATGATTTCCCGACTGCAGTCTATTTTATTTGCGTTATATTTAGAAACGCCAGATTAAGAGCTGTAGAATAATCTCCAGCCAAAGTGTTGATTATCCTTCATCCCAAAGAAAAATAAAAGGGTGATAGGCATAACTATTTAATATTGCGTTGTGAATTAATTGGTACGGCTCATGCTTTATAAGTGATAAACGTCCTGTTAAAGAGGTAGAGATGAAACGAATTTCAATAGTTTTGCTGGGAGTCACTTTCTTTTTGGCCGCCCATAGCGCGCTGGCCGCGACGAACCACGATTTTGAAGCTCTGGTCGCCGAAGCTCTGGTCAATAATCCCGAAATTGCCGCGAGCCGTGAGAAGTGGCAGATGCTGGTTGCCAAGTCGCAACGGGCCGGAACTCTTGACGATCCGATGTTGATGCTGAAGATTCAAAATGGCATGATCAAAGATCCCTTCAACTTCAAGATGGATGATACGACCGCCAAGGTCATCGGTATCAGTCAGATGCTCCCCTTTGCCGGCAAGCGCGGTTTGCTTCGAAGTGCGGCAGAGCAGGAAGCAAAAGCAGTCGAATGGGAGCATGCCGAGCGCAAAGTGGAGTTGCGGCGGATGGTTCTTGATGCTTGGGCGCAGCTCGCCCTGGTGAATAATTCGTTGCGTCTGGTAACGGAGAACATTGCTCTGCTCGACAGTCTCAACCGCTTGGCTGAGACGGGCTACAGTACCGGCATGGTGCGGCAGAATGATGTCCTGCGCTCGCAACTGGAACGCAGTCGCATGGAGGATATGCGCATCGCTCTGGTGCAGCGCCAGAAGAGTCTGGCTGCCATGTTCGCCGCCCTGCTGCATCGGCCGATCGATACGCCGCCGCCAACAGTCAGCGCCAAAATTGTGCCGGTGGCGCAAACAGCTGCCGAGCTCGAAGACCTCGCTTTTGCATCGCGCCCCGAGCTCTTCGCCCGCAACGCTCGTCTGGAGCAGGCGCAAAGCAGTGAAGACCTGGCCCGGCGTGAATCCTATCCCGATTTCACTCTCTCTTTCGAATACATGCAACGCGATGCCTTTAGCGGCGATCCTGAGTCGATGGGGGAGGATATGTATAGTGCCGGCGTAAGTTTCAATCTTCCGGTGCAACGCCAGTCCCGGCGAGCCATGGTGGCCGAGGCGCAGGCGCAGGGGAAGATGGCAGCGGCTGAAATCGAACAGTTACGGCATGAAATCCGCCGCGGCATCAGTGATAGTCTGGCGCGGCTTAGCGCCAGCGCGGCCATGGCTGATCTTTATACAAATGGAATGATCCCGCAAGCGGAGTTTGCCACGGAAGCGCTCCTCTCTTCGTACGAAGTGGGGAAGGGGGATTTGATGGGCGTTCTCGACAGCCGCATGCAACTCTTCAGCGTGCGCCAGCGTTACTACGAATTCATCGCTGAAAATCAGATGCAGCGCGCCGAACTGGAGGCGCTGGTCGGTGCCCGGATAAAGTGAGAAAGAGGACAAGATGAAACAGAAGATCGTCATCCCTATCGTGCTCTTGGCCATTCTTGGATTCACTATCGGCGGTTATCTGCTCGGTCGGCATAGCCACGACTTCCCGCCCGACACAGTCACCGTCAGCGAGAATGAAGAAGCGCATCAATGGACCTGTAGTATGCACCCCTTCATCATCCGCGATAAACCCGGTCTCTGTCCGATCTGTGCCATGGATCTGGTGCCGGTCTACGATAAGAGCGGGGACGGCGGCGGGGTCACCATCGATCCGGCGACGAGCCAGAACATGGGGGTGCGTATTGCTCCGGTCATGCGGCAGGATATTTCGCGCAGCATCAAGACCGTCGGCGTTGTCACCGCCGATGAATCGCGTCAGAGTTCGATCAACAGCAAGGTTGAGGGGTGGATCGAAAAGCTTTATGTCGATCAGACCGGCAAACCGGTGCGCAAGGGGGCTCCGCTACTGGAGATCTACAGCCCGGATCTGGTCTCGGCGCAGCAGGAATACCTCCTTGCTCTGCGTAACAGCGAACGCCTCGCCGATAATCCTTATCCGGAGATTGCACAAGGGGCGCAGCGCTTGCGTGCCGCTGCCCGCACCCGCCTCAAGTACTGGGATATCTCCGACAAGCAGATCAGCACCCTGGAGCAAAGCGGCGAAGCACGGAAGACTCTGACTCTCTACAGCCCATCTAACGGGATTGTGATGATGAAGAATGCCCTTCCCGGCATGCGGGTCATGCCGGGCGAGGAACTGCTGCAGATCACCGATCTTTCGAAGATCTGGGTCGATGCCCAACTTTACGAATATCAGCTGCCGGTGGTGCAGGTCGGCCAGAATGCCGAGATTATCCTCCCCTACAGCATCGGCAAGGTGCTGCGTGGCAAGATTGCTTACATCTACCCAAACCTCTCCGGTGAGACCCGCACCGCCCGTGCCCGTATCGAGCTCCCCAATCCCGGCCTTGAACTCAAGCCGGAGATGTACGTCGATGTCAACATCGCCGGAGTGCAGCAATCCGCCGCCCTGGTTATTCCCACCGAGGCGATCCTTGACTCCGGCGAACAGCAGACGGTCTTTGTGGCGCTGGGCGAGGGACGTTTTGAGCCACGGATCGTCCGCAGCGGGGTGAAGGATGATAGCGGCAACGTCGAGATCCTTGACGGCTTGCAAGAAGGGGAGCAGGTGGTGATCTCGGCCCAGTTCATGCTTGATTCCGAGAGCCGGTTGCGCGAGGCGTTGCAGAAGATGAGCGCCCCGCCGGAGGAGAAGCCGAAAGAGAACCTGGACGATTTGTTTAAATAACGCATCCGACCGATCCGACTGATCCGACCGATCGCTCGGTAAGACAGGAATTCACATGCTCGAAAAAATAATCGCCTGGTCCCTGCGTAATACCTTCATGGTCGTCCTTGCCACCCTCTTTCTGGTGATCGGCGGGGTCTACTCCCTGGAAAATACGCCCCTTGACGCCATCCCCGACCTTTCGGATGTGCAGGTTATCGTCTTTACCGATTATCCGGGACAGGCGCCGCAGGTGGTTGAGGATCAGGTCACTTACCCGCTGACCACCCGCATGCTCTCGGTGCCGGCGGCAAAGACGGTGCGCGGCTACTCCTTCTTCGGTTACTCCTTTGTCTATATCATCTTCGAGGATGGCACTGACCTTTATTGGGCGCGTTCGCGGGTCCTTGAATCGCTCAGTACCCTTTCCGGCCGCCTTCCCAAAGGGGTGAACCCCACCCTCGGCCCGGACGCCACCGGCGTCGGCTGGGTTTATGAATACGCCCTGACCAGCGATCGCCATGACCTGCAACAGTTGCGCTCCATCCAGGACTGGTTTCTGCGCTATGAGCTGACCTCGGTCGAAGGTGTCTCCGAGGTTGCCAGTCTCGGCGGCTTTGTCAAAGAGTATCAGGTCGTCGTCGATCCGAACAAGCTTCAGGCTTATCGCATTCCGATCAATGAAGTGATGATGGCGATCGAGAAGAACAACCTCGACGTCGGCGGCGGGGCGATCGAGAGCGGCGAGACTGAATACGTCCTTCGTAGTCGCGGTTACATCAAATCGGTCGAAGATATCCGCAACATCGTTGTTATGGCTTCACCGCAAGGGACGCCGATTCTGGTGCGTGATCTCGCTGAGGTGCGCATCGGCCCGGAGATGCGGCGCGGGGTCGCTGAACTCGATGGGCTGGGGGAAGTGGTCGGCGGCATCGTTGTCATGCGCTTTGGCGAGAACGCCCTCGCCACCATCGAGAACGTTAAGGCCAAGCTCAGCGAACTGCAGGCCGGGCTCCCGGAAGGGGTGAAGATTGTCCCGGTTTATGACCGCTCCGGGCTGATTGAGCGGGCGGTCTCCACCCTCAAGGAGAAACTCCTTGAAGAGAGCATCGTCGTCGCCCTTGTCACCCTCCTCTTCCTTTGGCACCTTCCCAGCGCCTTCGTCGCCATCTTTACCCTGCCGGTGGCGATCCTCATGGCCTTCAGTATCATGCATGCCCAGGGGATCAACGCCAATATCATGAGCCTCGGCGGCATCGCCATCGCCATCGGCGCGATGATCGACGCGGCGATCATCATGATCGAAAATGCCCACAAGCACCTTGAACGGGATCGCGACAAAAAGCCGCACGCCCAGATCATCCTTGATGCTGCCAAAGAGGTCGGACCGACCCTCTTCTTTTCGCTGCTGGTCATCACTGTCTCCTTCTTCCCGGTCTTTACCCTGCAGGAACAGGCGGGACGGATGTTCAAACCCCTCGCCTACACCAAGACGTACGCCATGGGTGCCGCCGCTCTCCTCTCCGTCACCCTGGTGCCGGTCCTCATGCTTTGGCTGGTGCGCGGCAAGATCAAGCCGGAAGAAGCGAATCCGATCAACCGCTTCCTGATTCGCATCTATCACCCGATGGTCGACTTTGTTCTCAAATGGCGGGTGGCGACCCTCACTGTGGCTCTGGTGGCGGTCCTCTCCATTGCTTGGCCGATGAGCAAGATGGGGTCGGAGTTCATGCCCCCCCTTTACGAAGGGGATCTCCTTTACATGCCGACGACCTTGCCCGGGCTGTCAGTGACCAAAGCCAAGGAGTTGCTGCAGCAGACCGACCGGATCATCCGCCAGTTCCCTGAAGTCGAGCGGGTTTTCGGCAAGATCGGCCGCGCTGAAACCGCTACCGATCCGGCGCCGATGATGATGATCGAGACGACAATCATGCTCAAGCCCGAGGAAGCATGGCGCGACGTGCCGGTGCAGCGTTTTTATTCGAGTTGGCCGGATTTTCTTAAGCCGCCGCTGCGTCTGATCCTTCCGGAGAGTCGGCGGATCACCGTCAAGGAACTCTCCAATGAGCTCAACCGGGCGATTCAGTTCCCCGGACTGACCAACGCCTGGACGATGCCGATCAAGACCCGCATCGACATGCTCTCTACCGGCATCAAGACGCCGGTCGGGATCAAGATCATGGGGCCGGACCTCGCTGTCCTGTCCCGACTTGGCGAAGAAGTCGAAGCCGTTGTACGCACCGTTCCCGGTACCCTCTCGGCAATTGCCGAGCGCACCGTCGGCGGCTCCTACCTCGACTTCACCATCGACCGGGCTGCCGCCGCCCGCTACGGGATCAGTGTCGATGCGATTCAGCAGACCTTTCAAACCGCCATCGGCGGTATGGCGGTCTCGGAGACTGTTGAAGGGCTGGAGCGTTATCCGATCAGCGTCCGCTATTTCCGCGATTTCCGCAGTGATCCCGAAGCGCTTGGCCGTGTTTTGGTCGGTGCTGCCGGCGGTCGTCAGATTCCGCTGGCACAACTCGGGACCTTTGCGGTCAAACGGGATGCCGACAGTATCAAGAGCGAGAATTCACGGCGTACTGCCTGGGTCTACATCGATCTGGAAGGGAGCGATATCGGCTCTTACGTCACCAGCGCCAAGGAAGCGGTTGAGAAGCACGTTCAGTTGCCTCCGGGCTACAATTTAGTCTGGAGCGGTCAGTTCGAATACATGGAGAAGGCCAAAGAGCGGCTGCTGCTGATTATCCCCCTGACGGTTCTAGTGATCTTTGTCATCATTTATATTAGCACCAAGAGTCTGATCAAAACGGGCATCGTCTTCCTTGCGGTCCCCTTTTCGCTGGTCGGGGCCTTCTGGTTCCTTTATCTCCTCGGCTACAATACTTCAATTGCGGTCTGGGTCGGGATCATTGCCCTCGCCGGCCTTGATGCCGAGACCGGCGTGGTCATGCTCCTTTACCTTGATCTTGCCTACAAAAACTGGCAGGAGAAAGGGCGGATGCTCACTCTCGGTGATCTGAAACAGGCGATCCACCACGGCGCCGTCAAACGGATTCGTCCCAAAGTCATGACGATCACCGTCATCATCGCCGGTCTGTTGCCAATCATGTGGAGTCACGGTGCCGGTGCCGATGTCATGAAGCGCATCGCCGCACCGATGGTCGGCGGTGTCGTCACGTCTGGCATCATGGAACTCCTCGTCTATCCGGTTATCTTTTATCTATGGCGTGGGCGGAGCTTGAAAAAGACCCAGGAGCCGACGACAACTGGCGATATTGAAGAGTAGGGAAGGGGAACACATCTGTATTTCTTTGTCCCTGCGATCATTAACCACTAACCAAAACAGGAGAAAGATTATGAAAAAAAGATTGTTCACAAGCTGTCTTGTTGTATTGCTTGCCCTCCCGGGAATCAGTTTCGCCATGAAACACGACATGGCGGGGATGGACCATGGTAGCATGAGCAAAAAAGGCGACATGCACAAAGGGATGATAACGGTCGGCGAACAGACCGTCGACGGGGTCAAAGCGATCGTTTATCTCAACGATGTCAAAGCGACAATGGCGAAAATGGGGATGAAAGAAACCCACCATCTAATGATTCACTTTTATAATGCGAAGGATGGCAAGACCATTGAAGAAGGGGTCGTCGCCGTCAAGATCAAAGGGCCGGATGGAAAAGAGGGCGGGGCGCTCAAGATGATCGGTATGGATGCGCATTTTGGTGCGGACATTGTCCTGGATCAAAAAGGAGCATATCTCTTCACGGCGGGATCGCAGTTGGCCGACGGCGTGAAGCGTCAGTTTGAACTTAAGTATGAACTCAAATAGCTAAAAGAGATCAGGAAGCCGTGGAGACTTGAAACATAGCGGTCTCTACGGCTTCCATCGTTCGACAGAGAGTTCAATTTCAGCTTGTTCTCCCCCTGAAATTTAGCTTCCTTTAGAAAAAAGCTGCACTGGCCAAAATATTTGTGGAGTTGATGTCGATTTAACAAAGTCGCAAAGAGACAAATAAAAAAAAACTGCTACGCTATGAATTAGAATGGCTGGAAAAGGGCTCACAGGCCACTTTAGCACACGGTCATGCTGCGTTAACAAAGGTGTTACGGCGGCAAGTGACCGGAAACCCTAAAGGGAGGATACGCGCATGAAAAAGTCAGTTTTGTTGTTGCTGGTCGCAGGTTTGTTTGCGGCAACGCCGGCTTTGGCTGCAGGTAAAGACAGTGGACAGCAGATGGCCGGAGAGCACGTACAACGTTGTGTTCTGCAGAATGAAGCGATCGGGGCAAAAATTCAGCGGTTACAGATGGAGATCAAGGAGGGGAAAAAGACCTATAGCGCCGAGGAACTGCGGAAGCTGGAAGAGAAATTAAAAGAAGCCAATTTTATGCTGGATCAGTTAACACATCCGTAGTCATGCAAGTTTCAGAGGCGAGCCGTTTGGCTCGCCTTTTTTTTGGTGCGCCCGGCAGGGCGCGTGGCGTGTAAGCGCCATCGATTCAGCTATGGTGGCTGAATCGCGACTTGGTGGTGAAAGTCCTCTATCGGCCCG
>PHAV01000027.1 GCA_002841765.1 Deltaproteobacteria bacterium HGW-Deltaproteobacteria-4
CTGGAAATCGGCACTCAATCAGTTTACGATCATCTTCGGCGACAGGATGCCGACTTATTAACCGACAAACCCATTTACACAAAATCCTTTACAGGCCCCCTTGTCAGAACAATGCTAACCCACCAGAGTATTCCGCTGGCGCATACGATTAGCAACAATAATCGGGTCAAGAACCTCGCCGCAGCAAGTACATTTCCAAGCGCTGAAGGCGCGAACAAAATCATAAAATTTCTCGGAATACATCCGCCCTCTACATTTCGGACATGTCATGATCTTTCTCCCTTTTTCAGCAAATGATCAGTTCCAAGTCTGGCTCTTCATGTGTAATGAAACATTTACACGAGTTATGCCACTTTTCATTTCCCGCCGGGAGTTCTTTTCTTCATCTTTTCAACTATTTGTTTTAAATAGATTATCAATTTTTATCCTGGATATTCTTTACTATAAAATACTCTTGCCAGGCCTCTAACTTCTTGACTCCAACCCCTTTAACCCTTTTCAGAGCCGAAAATTCGCTAAAATCGCCATTTTTTTGACGATCACTCTCGATTGCTTTCGCCAATTTTTCTCCTATTCCCGGTAAAGTCTCCCAATCAAGAACGGTCATCCTGTCCGGATGTAAAGGTATCTGCAACAGAATACGGTGCTGCGCCGAAAGCCATGAGCGCTCAACCTGAAAAGATTCCCCTTCTACTTTAGTGACTTTAACGACTTCTCCGGAAAAGGCCTGCGACGCATGGGATTTTTCGAGTAAATTCCCTTCTCCGGAAAACTCATCCGTCATTTTTATGACATCACTCAACCTGTTACCGTCATGAAATTGGTATAAGCGATAACTCCCGCCACTATCTACAACAGCAATCGTCGCTAATTGCGGCTGTAAACGCATTACAGCCGGCAGGTTCTCCCTTTCGGGAAATGCCCACCGGCTGTAATGTAAGATCGCTATAAGTAAAAAAAGTAAAAGAATCAAACCTGTTCCGCGCATCCCCCCTCCGATTAAAAGTTCAATTCGATTGTTCATCCTTGAGCAACTTGTACTGGATGGCGTCAATGAGGGCCTGGTAGGAAGCATCGATAATATTATCGCTGACCCCGACAGTCCCCCACCGCGAATTCTCATCTCCTGACTCTATCAAAACCCGGGTCATCGATGCCGTCCCCTTCCCCGCCGGGAGGACACGCACTTTGTAATCAAGGAGGTTCATCTCACGCAGTTGCGGGTAGAAGTTTTCCAGGGCTTTACGAATGGCGTTGTCGAGAGCATTGACCGGCCCATTCCCCTCTGCCGCCGTATGCTCAATGCGTCCGCCGACTTTAATTTGAACGGTTGCTTCCGAGGTCGGGGCATCATCTTCCCGCCGTTTAGTGTCGATGACCCGGAAACCGATCACCGAGAAGTAGTGGCGCAGCGTCCCGAGAGCACGGCGCATAATCAGCTCAAAGGACGCTTCCGCCCCCTCGAACTGATAACCCTTATTCTCCATCTCCTTGATATTCTCAAGGATCTCCAGCGTGATCGGATCCTTGCTGTCAACATTGAGATTAAACTCTTCCGCCTTGGCCAGGACATTGGCCCGGCCGGAGAGGTCCGAAACGAGTACACGTGTCTGATTGCCGACCAGTTCCGGGCGGATATGCTCGTAGGTCTCGGGGTGGCGCTGAATCGCCGAAACATGCACGCCACCTTTATGGGCAAAGGCCGAGTTGCCGACGTAAGCCTGATGCTTATGCGGCACCAGATTGGCCAACTCGAAGACATAACGCGAAACCGAACGGAGGTTACGGAGTTGCTCGTCGCTGATGCACTCTTTTCCCATCTTCAAACGCAGAGCCGGGATGATCGAACAGAGATTGGCATTGCCGCAGCGTTCACCAAAGCCGTTGATCGTCCCCTGCACCTGAACGATCCCGAGATCGACCGCCACCAAAGAATTGGCAACAGCACAATCCCCATCATTATGGGTATGGATCCCCAAGGGGGTCGTGATAACCGATTGAACAGCACGAATAATTGCCGAAAATTCATGGGGGAGAGTTCCGCCATTGGTATCACAGAGGGCAATACAGTCGACACCGGCCTTTTGCGCCGCCAGCAGGGTTTGCAGGGCATATTCGGGATTGGCTTTGTAACCGTCGAAAAAGTGCTCGGCATCGTAGATCACTTCACCGACATGCTCTTTCAGATAAGCCAGCGAGTCATAGATGAGTTCGAGATTCTCTTCCAGAGAGATACGTAACGCTTCGCGTACATGAAAATCCCAGGTCTTGCCGAAGATGGTGACCACATCGGGCTGAGCCTGTATCAGAGTGATAATATTGTTGTCTTGATCTGGTGTGGTCCTGGCGCGGCGGGTCGAGCCAAAGGCAGCAATCTTGGCCTGCTTCAGCTTCACCGAACGAATTTCTTTAAAAAAAGCGATATCTTTGGGATTAGAACCCGGCCAGCCCCCTTCGATATAATGGACGCCGAGTTCGTCAAGCTTTTGGGCAATGCGAATTTTATCCTCAACCGAAAAAGAAATATCCTCCGCCTGAGTGCCATCCCGGAGAGTTGTATCGTAGATTTTGACCAGACTCATATTTTCACCCTTCATAATGAATTGAGGGGCGCAATCCTCTGCGCCCCTGCTCATTCACGACATCCTGACGACCCTTAACGGCATCTATTCCGCCTTGACACTCAACTTATCGAGGCCGAAGGCTTCATGCAGAACACGGATTGCCAGTTCTGAGTACTTCAATTCGATAATGCAGGAGATTTTGATCTCGCTGGTGGAGATCATCAAAATATTGATCCCTTCACCGGACAGGGTTTCAAACATTTTGCAGGCGACTCCGGAGTGCGAACGCATCCCCACGCCGATGATCGAAACCTTGGCAATATTTTCGTCACTGGTGACACTTCCGGCACCAATCTCCACCGCTGTCTCCTGGACGATCTTCAGGGCCTTTTTAAAGTCAGACTTGGGGACGGTAAAGGTCATATCATTCAGGCCATCATGCGAAACGTTCTGAATGATCATATCGACGGTAATATTCGCTGCGGAGAGGGGCGAAAAGAGCTTCGCCGCAATCCCGGGGCGGTCAGGGACGCGAAGAACCGAAATTTTTGCTTCATCCTTATTATAAGTGATCCCCGAAACCAGCACTGCCTCCATCTCGGCATCCTCCTTCGTCACCAGGGTTCCTGGATTGTCATTGAAACTTGAACGGACATGAACAACGACGTCATATTTTTTGGCAAATTCGACTGAACGAATCTGTAAGACCTTGGATCCGAGCGACGCCATCTCCAGCATCTCGTCGTAAGAGATCTTCTCCAACTTAGAGGCTTCCGGGACAATTCTCGGATCGGTAGTATAGATCCCGTCGACATCGGTGTAAATCTCACAAACGTCCGCCTTCATAGCGGCGGCAACAGCGACGGCGGATGTGTCGGAACCGCCGCGCCCGAGGGTGGTCAGGTTCCCCTGCCGGTCAATCCCCTGAAAGCCGGCAACGACAACGATCACGCCGTTTTTCAGATCTTCACGCACTCTTTTATCGTCGATCTCTTCAATACGTGCTTTGGAGAAAGCGCTATCAGTGATAATCGGCAACTGAAAACCACAGTAACTCTTCGCCTTGTAGCCCATGGATTGAAGCGCCATCGCCAGAAGCGACATCGATACCTGCTCACCGGTGGCAACCATCACATCATATTCGCGCTCACTCGGAAATTCACACATCTCGTTGGCCAGAGCGACCAGCTTATTGGTCTCCCCCGACATCGCCGAAACCACCACGACCAGGTCATTTCCTTCGTCGTAGGTTTTAGCCACACGCTTGGCGACGTTGCGAATCCGCTCGATAGAACCCATTGATGTCCCACCGTACTTCTGCACCACCAGAGCCATACTTGTGCATCCTCCTTCTTTCGATTATGCGACGGACCCGTCACCGGAGCGAACTAAACGAAGTATAACATTCAAGAAGACTTTTAATATCAGATAAGTTGCAGACGGTCAAAACGTTTTTTCAGGATGACACTGCCAGTCGCTGGAGCAAGGCGATATCCCCTGCGGCCGTAGCAATCATTTCAATAGAACGGCTGTTCTCGTCCTGCAGAGAAAAGGAAATTTCTAAACCTTCCAACCCGGCACCGGCGGCCCGCTCGGCCCATTCGACGACGACGATCTTGCCCGATTCGACATATTCATCAAAACCAATTTCGTGTAAATCCCCCCAACCGGAGAGACGATACAGGTCAAAATGGTAAAGATCATGGCGCCCCTGATAATGGTGCATCAGGGCATAGGTGGGACTTGTCACCGGTTCATCGGCAGCAACGTCCAGACCACGCGCAAGGCCGCGTACGAAACAGGTCTTGCCGGCCCCGAGATCGCCGTTTAAGAGGAGCAGCGCCGGTGGAGAAAGGATCGCGCCCAGGCGCCGCCCCAGAGCTTCAGTCCCTTCCGGTGATGTGGTTAAAAAGGTATGTCGTTGCACGTTAAAGATTCATCGAGCGAAGAATATCGTGACGCCCGACAACGCCAACCAGCTTACAGTCTTCAACAACCGGCAGTAAATGCACTTTCTTTTCAGTCATAACCGCCGCGATAGCAGCGACTTCCATGCCGGGGGAGCAGGTAACCACGTCACGCTTACAGATTTCACCGACGGTCCGGGCCGTCATCTTTTCGACCTCGTCACGAAAATTCTTTTCACTCTCGAGATAAATGACCATATCAAAGATGGCAATGACGGTGGGGATATGCAGGGGTTTATCCTGTTCAATCAGATCGGTGGCTGAAACAATTCCGACCAGCGTTCCGGTCGCATCGACCACCGGCAGGGTGCTGACTTTTTTCTCAACAAAAGCCCGGGCCAGATCATCAACTGACATCTCCGGAGTGACTGTATGAATATTTGTGGTCATGATATCGCGTGCGGTCAACATGAATGAACTCCTCAAGCAAGGGTTATTGGTCAATATTAAAGGGAAATGATTTCGCAACGAGCGCCCGGAATCTCCACCAGCAGATCACTCGCCAATAAACCGGCATCCCCGAAGCGGGGGCGGAGACGGTCACCACAGCGACCATGCAGCCATACAGCGGCCGCCGCCGCTGCCAGGGGCGGGGCGCCCTGACAAAGCAGGGCGGCAATAATGCCGGTGAGGAGATCCCCCATCCCACCGCTGGCCATGCCGGCATGGCCGGTCGGATTGATCATGATTCCGCCATCCGGGGCGGCAATGACGGTGCGAGCACCCTTGAGCACGAGAATGACGCCGTGCGTCTCAGCGAAACGCCGTGCCATGCCGACGCGATCCGACTCAACGTCAGCAACGGAGATTCCAAGCAAATGTGCCATCTCGCCGGGATGCGGGGTCAGAATCGTCGTGCCGACCGGTCGCGCCATCAACAACTCAGTGGACCCGGCGAGTGCAAAGAGGGCGTCAGCGTCAATCACCAGCGGCAACGGACAGTCCTTAATAACTTTCTGGACCAATGCCACCGTTGCAATGCTCCGCCCCAAACCGGGACCGATAGCGAGAACCTTCTTGTCCTGCCAAAGCCTCGCTATCTGCGGGAAGGACGTCTCGGCAAGTTCGCCAGCGACTTCGTCAAGGGGGGAGATCATCGCCTCGGTGAGCTTGACCGCCAACGTTGCTTGCTGCGAAGCCGGGGTGGCGACGGTGACAAGACCGGCACCGGCCCGCAGAGCGGCCCTGGCCGCCAAAGCAGCGGCACCGGACTTACCGCAAGAACCGGCAACAAGCAGCAGATGCCCGAAGGTTCCCTTGTGGCCAACCTCCGGACGCGCCGGGAGAAAACCGCGCACATCTCCGGCCTCCAGGAGGATGCCGGCGGCGATTTCATCCAGCACTGCTTGCGGGATGCCGATTTCGGCGACAACCAGTTCACCACAGCAAGTCACACCGGGATAAATCACCTGACCAAGCTTGGCGGCCGCCAGGGTCACAGTCAGATCGGCATAAAGGACCGAGCCAAGAATCGCGCCGCTGCTGGCATCGAGGCCGGACGGAATGTCAATAGCCACCTTCAGCGCCGGTGAGCGGTTCATCCAGTCAATGGCAGCAGCATAATGGCCGCTGACCGGAGAGGAAAGACCGGTTCCGAAGAGGGCATCGACGATCAAGGCCGGTACCGGGAGGCGGGTGAGAAGGTTTTCTACGCCAGGCACATCTTCGGCATATTCAATCGGAGCGTCGAGACGCTGGAGGATATCAAGATACAGCCGGGCATCACCACTGATCGCCGCTTCCGCCGCGAAAAGGACTGTTGTCACCTGCCAGCCCTGCTGCAGCAGTGTGCGGGCCACAACCAGACCATCGCCGCCATTATTTCCTTTGCCACAAAGGAGCAGCACCGGACCGGGCGCAAGCTGCGAATAGCGCTGCAGGATTTCGCCTGCCACGGCCCGCCCGGCACTCTCCATCAGCACGACACCGGGGATTCCCAGATCAACGATAGTGCGGCGATCCGCTTCGCGCATCTGTTCAGCAGTGAGGATCTTCATGAGCTCTCCAGAATGACTGTGGCGCTGGCATAATCCCCTTCATGGCTGTAGGAAAGGTGAATGTTCGTCACCCCCCGCGCAGCGGCGTGTTCTTCGGCATGACCTGAGAGCCGCAATGACGGGGCCCCCAACCCATTACGCACGACCTCTATCTCCTGCCAACTCATGCCATCCCGCAGCCCCAGCCCCAGGGCCTTGACAAAGGCTTCCTTGGCCGCAAAGCGCGCCGCAAGATGGGGGGCGGGGTTTTTCATCGCCAACGCGTACGCCAGCTCATCCGGCGTAAAGACCCGCGTGATCACCCCGCGCTTCTCCTTTGCCAGCAACTTGGTAAAGCGACTGGCGCGGGCGAGATCGACACCGAGACCGATTATCATCTAGCGAATCAACTCCACCATCTCGCGCACGGCCCGCTCCATGCCGACAAAAAGCGCACGGGAGACGATGCTATGGCCGATATTATACTCCTCAATCCCGCCGAGGGCGACGATTGGAGCAATATTGCGGTAATTAAGCCCGTGCCCTGCATTGACCCCCAGGCCACACTGCTTGCCGACCCGGATCGCTTCGGCAATCTTTGCCAACTCCAGCGTCTGGCTTTCTACAGTCACGGCCTCGCAATAGCAGCCGGTATGGATTTCGATAAAGTCGGCACCGACATGACTCGCTGCTTCGATCTGTTTGCGCTCTGGATCGACAAAGAGGCTGACGATAATCCCCACCGCCTGCATGGCAGCGATCCGCGGGCGGAGATGTTCACTCTGACCAAGGACATCGAGCCCCCCCTCGGTCGTCAATTCCTGACGTTTTTCGGGAACGAGGGTCACACAATCGGGACGCAGACGCAGGGCAATCGCCACCATTTCATCCGTTGCCGCCATCTCCAGATTCAAACGACTCTGCACCGTCTGCCGCAGGATTTCCACATCCCGATCCTGAATGTGGCGACGATCCTCGCGCAGATGCACAGTAATTCCTTCGGCACCGGCCAACTCCGCCAGGGCCGCAGCCGTGACCGGGTCCGGCTCCTTCGTCCCCCGCGCCTGACGCACGGTGGCGACATGATCAACATTGACTCCTAATCTCGCCACTACTTTTTACCCTCCTTCTTGCCGCCAAGGTGCTGTGTCACACAATCGGCGATGGTATGCGCCATCCCGGTAATCTCAACTTTATCAGGACCTTCGAGCATAATCCGCAGCAGCGGCTCAGTCCCGGAGTAACGGATCAAGACCCGTCCGTCCTCTCCGAGCTTTGCTTCAATCTCTTGAATAATACGGGTAATCTCGGGGAATTCCCCAAGATCGGCTCGGCGCTCGACGCGAACATTGAGAAGGACCTGAGGCAAAGCGATCATCACCTGCGCCAGCTCCGAAAGGGTCTTCCCGGTGCGCTGGATAATGGCCAGGACCTGCAAGGCCGTCAGGGTGCCGTCACCGGTGGTATTATGATCGAGAAAGATCATATGGCCGGACTGCTCACCACCGAGATTATACCCGCCGCGCAGCATCTCTTCGACAACATAGCGGTCACCGACCGCGGTCTTGACCACCTGTCCGCCGGCACGACGCAGGGCGATATCGAGCCCCATGTTGCTCATGACCGTCGCCACCACGGTCTTATGCGCCAGCGTTCCAGACTTGATCATGTCGATACCGCAGATCGCCATAATCTGATCGCCATCGACCTCATGACCGAATTCGTCGACAAAGATCGCCCGATCAGCGTCGCCGTCGAGAGCAATGCCGAGATGGGCGCGATGTTCGCGGACCGCTTCCGCCATCAACTCAGGATGCATTGACCCACAGCCGGCATTGATATTCGTCCCGTTCGGCGACACCCCGAGGGCGATCACTTCCGCCCCGAGTTCCTCCAGGACGGCCGGCGCGACTTTGTAAGCTGCGCCATTGGCACAATCGAGGACGATCTTCAATCCCTTGAGATCAAGATTTCGCGGGAACGTATTCTTGAGAAAGACAACATAGCGCCCCTTGGCATCATCAATCCGGTAAGCCTTGCCGACTTCGGCGGCTGTCGGGCGCAGCGAATCGATCTTTTTGGAAAAGATCAGATTCTCGATCTTGAGTTCGAGTTCGTCCGGCAGCTTGAAACCGTCGGCAGAGAAGAACTTGATACCGTTATCCTGATAAGGATTATGCGAAGCCGAGATCACTACTCCGGCATCGGCCCGCATCGAACTGGTGATAAAAGCAATCCCCGGGGTCGGCAACGGTCCGACCAGCATGACATCGACCCCCATGGAACAGATTCCCGCGACCAGGGCGTTTTCCAGCATATAGCCGGAAAGACGGGTATCCTTACCGATGACAATCCGATGACGACGGTCATCCTTTTTGAAAATATAACCTGCCGCACGACCGAGTTGCATCGCCATCTCGGTCGTCATCGGATCGATATTGGCCACACCCCGAACGCCGTCAGTCCCAAAAAGTTTCCTCATAATTTCCCTTCCGCCGGACTTGTCGCCGGAACCTTTTCACGAACATCTTTCTTTATCTGCAAACGGACATTGGCATTTTTAACGTCCTTGATCTGACTGTACTTTCCCCGATAATCAAGAGGAACCGTCAACTCGCTGCTCCCCTTGAGCTCAGCGAGCTCGATCCGGTCGGTCAGCACTTCGCTGACGCCGGCTATCTCCCCTTCAGCCCCTTGCACGACCACCTGCTCCGGCAGAACATTAATAGCAACAAGACGATAACCGCTGGGAAGTTGCCCGCTAAGTCGCGGCCGCAACGGCACAGCCTTATCGATAATCTGTTCGAGTTTCACATCAACGAAAGAGGGCGAGATCCGCGTTGTCTGAATTCCGCCCGGCAGACGAAGATGGTCATCAAGACGGCTAAAGGTGGTGACCCCCGGCTTCAGACCGACCAGATCGATAGAGATGCGAATGTCTTTCTGATTCAAATCCGTCAAAAGCGCTCGCGGTCCGCTGAGGCGGATGTCAATATTTTTGGGCAGATCATTGGTCACGACCATTCCCTGGGGAACGTTCTTCAATTCGATAGGGACGGCATAAGCGACTTCGAGACGGCGTTCACCCATGACATAAAACCACAGGAGCAGCGCACAACCGAGGGCCAGAACCTTCATCTTCCAGTTTTCGTTGATAAATGACAGCATCATCAAGCCTGCTTGCGTATACGGGTACGCTTGGAATCGAGGAGTCGCTTGAGCACCCGGCGCAGCGCCACGGCATCAAGATCTTTTGTCATCTTGCCGGCAACGACAATAGTAATGCGGCCAGTCTCTTCCGAGACGACAATCACCGCCGCATCGACCAATTCGGTCAAGCCGATGGCAGCGCGATGGCGGGTACCGAGATTCTTGCTGATATCGGGATTCTGTGCCAGCGGCAGAAAACAACCAGCCCGGGAAATCCGGCCCTTCTGAATCACCAGGGCCCCGTCATGAATCGGCGAATAAGGAAGGAAGACAGAGACGATGAGATCGCTTGAGATCTTGGCATCGAGTTCGACGCCGACTTCCAGAAAGTCATTCAGCCCGGTCTCCCGTTCGAGAACAATGAGAGCACCGACCTGTTTTTTCGCCATGCTCGTGCAGGCTTTGACAATCTCATCGAGAACTTCATCTTCATCCCGATAGGTGTCGTCTGTGTAAAAGGGATTTTTACCGAAATGAATAAGAGCCCGGCGGATATCACTCTGAAAGATAACGACAATGACGAGAATAATTGAAGAAAGGAAGTTGTCGAGGAGCCAGTGCAGGGTATAAAGACCCATCACCTGCGATGTGAGGTAAACGAGGAAGACAACGGCAAGACCAAGGAGCATCTGCACCGCCCGAGTCCCCTTGATCAGCAGAATAATACGATAAAGGATGAACGCGACCAGCAGGATGTCGATCAGGTCGAAAAGCCAGCGCAAGCCTTTGAACATGTCGAAAAGTTCACTCATCCTTCACCCGCTCATCTTGATTGTTTTCGTGAAATGCGCTTCAAAATCCCGGCAACTTTTTTACGACCGCAGAATCGCCCAGCTCATCAGCGCCGTTTCTCGCGCCGCACGGACATCGTGCACCCGCAGCAGCATCGCCCCCTTGGCCACACCGAGGGCAATTGTTGCCAGCGTGCCGTAAAGACGGTCGACCGGATGCGGCTGTTGCAGGATTTGACCGATGAAGCTTTTGCGTGACGTACCAAGGAGGATCGGCAGATCGAGAACCGTGAATTCATCGAGGCGCCGCAGTAATTCGAGGTTGCCGGCAAGATCTTTGGCAAAGCCGATGCCGGGATCGATGGCCAGCCGCTCGGCCGGAATGCCGGCGTTCAGGGCGGTGGCGACCGAAACCTTGAGTTCCGCCAGCACCTCGGCGACAACATCATCGTAGTGCGCCTTTTGCTGCATCTGCGCCGGGGTGCCGCGCGTGTGCATCACAAAGAGGCCGCCGTCGTGAGCCGCAACCACAGCCGCCATCTCGGCATCAAAGGTCAGTCCGCTGACGTCGTTAACCCAATCGGCACCGTTTGCCAACGCGGCCGCAGCCACCGTTGCTTTATTGGTATCGACGGAAAGGGGGATATCGATACGGGCGTGAATAGCAGCAATAACCGGAATGATCCGATCCAATTCCCGGGAGGCAGAGACAAGCGCCGCTCCGGGCCGGGTGCTTTCACCGCCGACATCAATGAGGTCAGCACCTTCAGCCACCATCTCCTCGGCGCGGCGCAGAGCACGATCTATTTGCTGGAATTGTCCCCCGTCTGAAAAAGAATCCGGGGTGACATTGAGAATCCCCATGATCCGTGGCCGGTCGAGAATCAGGGAAGCGCGTCTCCCGGCCAGGGTTCTTTTCATGCCTCGCCAGCAGTTCCTTCTTCGACTGTCACAGCAGCAACGCTCTCAATGGGTGCAGCAACCGGGGGAGCTTCTTCTCCGAAAACCAATCTCCGCACTTCAGCTCCGTCCAGAGTCTCCTTCTCAAGCAGAGCTTCTCCGATGCGGATCAAGGCGTCCTGATTGTCACTCAAAAGCTTCCGGGTGCGCTGATGATTCTCGGTAACAATCCGGCGGATCTCCATGTCGATCTCAACCGCCGTCGACTCACTGTAATTCTTCATGTGCCCCATGTCGCGACCCAGGAAGACTTCGCCCTCTTTCTCGCCAAAGGAGAGAGGTCCGATCTTGTCGCTCATCCCCCACTCGCAAACCATTTTTCTGGCGATATTCGTTGCCCGCTCAATATCATTGGATGCGCCGCTGGTAATCGTCGAGAAGGTCAACTCTTCGGCAACACGCCCGCCGAGGAGGGCGCTGATCATCGTATTCAGCCCTTCACGGTTCTCATTGTACTTCTCTTCGAGGGGGAGATACATGGTCACGCCGAGAGCGCGGCCACGCGGAATAATCGAAACTTTGTGAACCGGATCCGAACCGGGGATGAGGAACGCAACCAGCGCATGGCCGGCTTCGTGGTAAGCCGTGACCTTCTTGTCCTTGTCGGTAATCACCATGGAGCGACGCTCCGCCCCCATCATGACTTTATCCTTGGCCAACTCGAAATCGTTCATGGTGACCTGATTCTTGTCAGCGCGGGCCGCCAAAAGCGCCGCTTCATTCACCAGATTGGCAAGATCGGCCCCGGAGAAACCGGGCGTCCCCTTGGCGAGGACTTCGAGATTGACATCGTCAGCCACCGGCACCTTGCGGGCATGGACATCAAGAATCATACGCCGGCCTTTGACATCGGGACGGGGGACGACCACCTGACGGTCGAAACGGCCGGGACGGAGCAGAGCCGGATCGAGGACATCAGGACGGTTGGTCGCGGCGATAAGGATAACCCCTTCGTTCGACTCAAAACCATCCATCTCGACGAGGAGCTGATTGAGAGTCTGCTCGCGCTCGTCATGGCCGCCGCCCAATCCAGCGCCGCGATGCCGACCAACCGCATCGATCTCATCGATGAAGATAATACAGGGAGCGTTCTTCTTCCCCTGGACAAAGAGATCGCGCACCCGCGACGCGCCGACGCCGACAAACATCTCAACGAAATCAGAACCGGAAATCGAATAGAAAGGGACTCCGGCCTCACCGGCAATGGCTCGGGCCAGGAGGGTCTTACCGGTACCCGGTGAGCCGACCAACAAAACACCTTTGGGGATCCGCCCGCCGAGACGGGAAAACTTCTTCGGATCTTTGAGGAAAGCGACGATCTCTTCGAGTTCCTCCTTGGCTTCATCGATACCGGCGACATCCTTAAACGTGACCGTGCCATCACTCTCGGTAAGGAGCTTGGCGCGGCTCTTGCCGAAACTCATGGCTTTGCCGCCACCGGATTGCATCTGGCGCATAAAGAAGATCCAGACGCCGATCAACAGGATAATCGGCCCCCAGGAGATGAGGAGGGTGAACCAGATACCGCGATCGTCCTCGGGGCGGGCATTGATCGTCACCCCTTTGGCGCGCAGATCGGGAATGAGTCCGAGATCATTGGGAGCGTAAGTCTTGAAGGCGGTATTATCCTGCATCTTCCCTTCGACATTCGGCCCCTGAATGACGACCTCTTTGACCTGACCTTCGGTCACAGCCACGACAAAGTCAGAGTAAGGCAGGACCTTTAGATCCTGTTTTTTATTGGCGACCATGTCGTAAAGCAGGACCATAACTAAAAGGATGACCAGCCACAGTGCAAGATTTTTATAGAATTGATTCAAGGGAACCCCCGTACAAGATTTTTTCCCGCCGGCGAAGCCCGACGGCAGACATGGAAAATTCCATGATATTTACCACAAGAAGAAGGGACACTCAAGGCCTTTAAGGGGCTGCAGAGGAATTAGACGGCAGATAAACGACCCGCCAGACACCTTGGCCATAACGAGGGAAGCAAAGACCAGAACGTCTGACGCCGACGACCCAAAGGATCTCGTCCGTTGCCAGGACATAAAGCCGGCGACGCTCCTCCAGGGGGATTTTCTGCTCCATCAGCAACTCTTTAAGGCGCTTTCGTCCAGACATGCCCGCCAGACGCAACCGATCTCCCGGCTGCACCCTACGCACGGTCCAGGGGAAGGGAAGAGCGGCCGCATCGAATTCCACCACCTCTTCTCCACCGCCCGGCAAAGATTCTCCGGGTTCAATTCGCAATGCTCCGCCCGAAGGCAGGGGATAAAATCCCGGTCCGGAGATTTCCAGCGACCAGGGGATAATGGAAGGCTTGATCGGCAGCAGCGATTGCGGAGACAGGGAGAGTTGATCATAACGGCGCAGGGCACGGACGCCCGGAAGATGAACCTCTCCTTGCGGCACAGACGAAGCGAGGAAGAGGTCGAGGGCCGAGACGTGACGGAAGCCGACCTCTTTCATCGCCTTTCGGGCAAAGGGGGTCAAAAGCAGATGGAGGAGACGATAACGCTGCGCCGGATGAAGAAGGAGCAGACCGGCAACGCTCAGACTGACAGTGTCACCGTCTTTCTGCACCAGGAGGGCGGCAAGGCGCACCATCTCTCCCTGCCAGTAATCATCTTCATGCGCCGCCACCGCGGCGAGAACTCCGAGAGTCGCTTCAATCTGCGGATTCAAAGTGGCAAAGAGCGGCAGGAACTGATGGCGGATCCGGTTACGGGTAAAGTTCAGTTCATCGTTACTGGCATCGACCACAAATTCTGCCTGGATCTCCTTGAGATAGGCGAGGAGCTCTGCCTTGCTATAGGTCAGAAGAGGGCGGACAAAGAGCCCGCGCCGCCGGCGCATGCAGGCCAGACCGTGCAATCCGCAGCCCCGAGCGAGATGATGCAGGATCGTCTCCGCCTGATCGCCGCGATGATGGCCAAGGGCGATCGCCGTACAGCCGGATTGTGCCGCGATCCGGGACAAAAAGGCCTGCCGCGCCAAACGTCCCGCCTCTTCCAGCCCGACCTTTTTTGTCGCCGCCAGGGCCGGGACATCGACCCGCTCGCAGTGCAGCGGAATATTCAACCGCCCACAGAGAGCACGGACAAAAGCGACATCGTCGCCACTTTGCGGCCGCATGGCGTGATCAAGGTGGGCGGCAACCAGGGTGAACGGCAAGGAGGGGGCAACAGCACGGAGGAGATAAAGGAGGGCTACGGAATCGCTGCCGCCGGAAAGGCCGACAAGGATCCGCTCCGACGAGCGAATCAGCCCGTCGGCCTGGAGTTGCTGCAAAAAATTGTCGACAAGCCGGGAGGGTGACATCTTCGCCGCTAAGCAAATAGCCCCCTCTGGGGACAGAGGGGGCTATTATTAAATGGTGGCGGTGCAGAGATTCGAACTCCGGACACTGCGGATATGAGCCGCATGCTCTAACCAACTGAGCTACACCGCCAAGGATTGCTCAAGAAATCGGGATGACCCGAAAACGGTGGTCTGTATACCGTGGAGACGTTGCTTCTGTCAAGCTGATTTTTTCCGGGCGTCCCTTCCCTGAACTTTTCTCAAGAAGCCGCTTCCGCCTCGGTGAGATCACCCCGGTATTTCAACTGCAAACCCCGCAGAAAATTCCTCAGCATCTGATCGTTACACTCGCGGTAGTGATTGTGACCGGGGGCGCGGAAGAACGCACTCAATTCGTGCTTGCTGATCTTCACCTTCACCAGCGCCATGATTTCCAGAATCTCTTCGGCTTGCAGATTCAGGGCGATCTTCAGCTTCCGGAAGATGATGTTGTTATTCAGACGCCGCTCCGGCACCGGTTGCGGCCCTTCTTTTTTGCCGCGTTTATCGACAATCAAACCATTCAAAAAGATCGCCAACTCGGTGTCGCTGCAGGGTTGCCCCGCCGGATCCCCCTCTTTCTTCAGCCAGGCACTGATCTGTTCGCGGGTGACCGGTAAATCCGCCAGGCCAAAGAGCGCCATCATCGTCGAATCGCTGAAATCGAATACATAGCGGATCCGACGCAGTACATCATTATTATCCAAGGGGTTACTCCGTTCTGAAGGGGGTGCTTTTTATTGCCGGGAGACGATTCAGTCCTCCTGCGGCGCAGATAATCCGGTTGAAGGAACGGACGCATCGATTATCATATTCTGCCGGGAAGAATCAATCGTCCTGTTTGAGCGGCATCAGCAACCAGAGGAGGAGATAGATCAGGATGCCGGGGAAAGCCGCGCTGAGGATGCTGACCAGCACATAGACAAAGCGCACCACCCACGACGGCCAGTCGAAATATTCGGCAATGCCGCCACAAACACCGCCCAGCATTTTATCGGTCTTCGATCGCGCCAATTTCCGGTTCATGTTCACTCCTCCATCTCTGCGTTGTACTGGCTCTCAAACATATCATTGCTCCAGCAGTTGTCCAGGGAGGCTCTCTTTGGGGACGAGGTTGCAGGTCTCGCTCTTGAGGTCGAAGACAATCAAAACCTTCCCCTCTTTTAACTGGCGAAGAACCTGCTGAACCTGACTCTCCAACGATGATCCGCCATCCGTGAGTTCCGTCCATTCTCGCGTTACAAATTCAGTCACAAGATTGCGCAGCGTCACGGGGTCAATCTGCTCCACCGGCACAACCACGCCCTCTTCGGTCTCTCTCTGTTGCTGATTCTTTTCGATGAGCTTTCTCCATCGCTGTCTGTCGATTTTTGAGGAACCAACACTGTTATTTAATCTTTGTGATAATTCACCCTTCTCCATGAGGGAGAAGGTGGCCGCAGGCCAGATGAGAGGGGGCATTGAACATCCTTACAACCGCCATTCCCGCCGATGTACCGCCAGATACTGCTGCGCCGGCCAGAGGTCGCGGTCCGGCGGCGGGATGATGCTGCGACCGCTAAGGGTCAACAGGAAACCGGGGGCGTTAGGAATGAGGCCAATCTGGCGCGAGGTGATGACGTTGTAATTGTCGCAAACGCCCAGCATCCCTTCATCGAAGGCCCAGTGGCAGAGTTTGCACAGCGCCATACCGTTACGGATGTCGTCATTCTGGGTCTTGCTCCAACGGACGATGTGAGCGGCATCGACGACGGTGTGCCCTTCCGGGGTGACGATCCGCACGCCGCAGAGGGCGCAGCGGTGGTCGTAGGTGGTGACAACGATACGCCGGAAACCCTGATCACGCACAGCGGGCTTGTAAGCGTCCGCGCCCAAGGTCTCATTGACCAGCGGCAGATGGCTCTTCTCCTCCAGTTCCAGACTGTAGCTGTAGGCCTCGGCGTTGTTGACGGCCTGTTCCTCCAGCATCGCCCGCGCCTCGTCCGAAAAACAGGAACGCAACAACGACTCGCGCAGGGCGTTGCGGCTTTCGGGCTGCTGCATGGCATCGAAAAGGTCTTCGTCGAGGCGGGCGCCGAGGGTGACGGTGCGCAGTTGGCTGACCGAGCTGATGTTGTTGACCGTTGCCGGGATGATCTCATGTCCCGGCAGCGGCACCAGTTCCCAGAACGGTTCGTTGTGCAGGCGGGAGAAGGGAAAGGCGATGCTGCTGGTCTGTCCGAGCGGGATGATGCGCCGCCAGTAGAGGTTGAAGAGTTCGTTAAGTTCGGTCAGATCGCCGGTGACAGCGATGAAGGGTGAGGTGATGACGCCACGCGCGACCAGGTCGAGGACCGCCAGCAGCAGGAGCGGCTTGTGCGGGGCCTGTCGTTTGCTGGCCGCCGTGAAGACGGCGTTGGGTGCCCGGCGGAGATGGGCGAAGTGGTGGATGTAGGTTTTGAAGTTTGTCATTGATACCGGTTCGATGCTTTTTCGGAGCAGGTTGCGAAGTTCACCCATTTAATAAACGTTATTGATACGTTATTAATTGAAACACAACTGAGTCTGACACAGTTTTATTTGTAATTCTCAAAAATCTGTTCACAAGTTACATAACTTACCAACGCCCCCTCGGGACCTTTTGGCGTGAGATGGGCCTGTAAAGGATTTTGTGTAAATGGGTTTGTCGGTTAATAAGTCGGCATCCTGTCGCCGAAGATGATCGTAAACTGATTGAGTGCCGATTTCCA
>PHAV01000028.1 GCA_002841765.1 Deltaproteobacteria bacterium HGW-Deltaproteobacteria-4
CTGATCACCCCGATTGCGATGGACAAAGAACTGCGCTTCGCCATTCGCGAAGGTGGTCGCACTGTCGGCGCGGGTGTCGTTGCCGAAATTATCGAGTAACAGCGGCTTATTAAATCTCAAATCGCCTTGCTCTCCCACCAGGAAGGGGCAAGGGGAGGAACTGACAAATGCGGGACATTATTACCCTCTCTTGCACTGAGTGCAAGCAACGTAACTATACAACAACAAAAAACAAGAAGACGACTCCGGACAAGCTTGAGTTTAGCAAGTATTGCCGATTCTGCAGAAAACATACACCTCACCGTGAAACAAAGTAGAATTGGGTGTCTCCTTGAGTTTGATTGCAGGCCAGTAGCTCTAACGGCTAGAGCACCGGTCTCCAAAACCGGGTGTTGTGGGTTCGAATCCCTCCTGGCCTGCCAATTTATATTGACCACAGTCCTCACAAAGGGGTTGTCATAGATGCTCTCAAAAACTTCTGATTTTTTAAAGAACGTACGTGAAGAGCTGAAGAATGTCACTTGGCCTGAGCGTAAAGATGTTAAAGCATCGACAGTTGTCGTTATTGCGTTAGTTATCGTCTCAGCTGTTTATTTTTGGATTGTTGATTCAGCTCTGGCGTTATTAATTCGCTCGATGCTGAATTGATCGAAAGAGGCTGTCCATGAGTATGAAATGGTATGGCGTCCATACTTATTCAGGTTTTGAAAATCGGGTAAAGCTCTCTTTGGAAGAACGGATTCGCTCTCTGGGCGCGGAAGAGTTCTTCGCAGAGGTCTTGATCCCATCTGAAACTGTTGTAGAACTCAAGCAGGGAGAGAAGCGGACTTCCCAGCGGAAATTCTTTCCTGGCTATATACTTGTCAAGATGGAACTTAACAACGAAACATGGCATATCGTCAAGGATACACCGAAGGTCACCGGCTTTGTCGGTGGGACCACCAATCCACCGGTTATCAGTGAAGAAGAAATTTTAAAGATTACCAACCGGATGGCTGAAGGTGTCGAACGACCGAAGCCGAAGGTGGAATTTGAAGTTGGGGAAACAGTTCGTGTGATCGATGGTCCTTTCCTTAATTTCAGTGGTGTAGTCGAAGACGTAAAGCCCGACAAAGGAAAACTCAAGGTCATGGTAAGTATCTTTGGCCGTGTAACTCCGGTAGAGCTTGAATTTATCCAAGTAGAAAAAACCAGCTGAAGCTGTTTAGAAACGCGCACCACACAAGGAGTTGTAGATGGCTAAGAAGATCATCGGAATGGTAAAGTTGCAAGTTCCTGCCGGCAAGGCAAACCCCTCGCCGCCTATTGGCCCTGCCCTCGGTCAGCACGGGGTCAATATTATGGAATTTTGTAAGTCTTTCAACGCAAAGACGCAAGGAGAAGAGCCGGGAATGATCATTCCGGTGGTAATAACGATCTATGCAGATCGCTCCTTTACTTACGTGACCAAAACCCCGCCCGCATCGATCTTGTTGATCAAGGCTGCCAAGATTCCTAAAGGGTCGGGCGTGCCGAACAAAAACAAGGTTGGTAATGTGACCAAGGATCAAGTGCGTGAGATTGCGAAGTTGAAGTTGCAAGATCTTAACGCCTTTGATCTCGAAGCTGCTGTACGTACGATTGAAGGGACCGCCCGCAGTATGGGGATTGAGGTCGTTTAATCATTTTCGTGTAGCGTTTACTTCTTTCAATACCCAGCGGGTAATACCGGAGTGCAGAAAATGGCAGTCGCAAAGAAACATGCTCAGGCCAAGGCGAAGATCGATAAAGACACAGCCTATGGCGTCGATGAAGCCTTGACATTGGTCAAGGAAGTTGCTTTCGCCAAGTTTGACGAAACAGTAGAAGTTGCTGTCCGTCTCGGCGTTGACCCGCGAAAGGCCGACCAGATGGTCCGCGGTGCAGTCGTTCTCCCGAATGGCCTCGGCAAGACTGTACGTGTTCTTGTCTTTGCTAAAGGAGAAAAAGCCCTTGAAGCCCAGACCGAAGGCGCTGACTATGTCGGTGCAGATGAGTTGGTCGCCAAAATTCAAGCCGGTTGGTTCGAGTTTGATACCGCAATTGCCACCCCCGACATGATGGGGACAGTTGGTAAGATCGGTAAGTTGCTTGGTCCGCGTGGTTTGATGCCGAACCCGAAAGTCGGTACGGTCACCTTCGATGTCGCCCGCGCAGTCAACGAAGCGAAATCCGGTAAGGTTGAGTATCGCGTCGAAAAGGCCGGGATTGTTCATGCCGGTATCGGCAAGGTCTCTTTCGGTGTTGATCAGCTTAAAGGAAATCTTCTTGCGTTGCTGGATGCCCTCATGAAGGCCAAACCCCAGACTTCCAAGGGGACCTACATGAAGAAGGTCACTCTGACCAGCACCATGGGACCGAGCGTGAATCTCGATGTCCCGGCCCTGCAGGCACAAGTTAAATAAAGAGTTCGTGCTCTGCTTCTGCAGTTCACATTTTTGCTCCCGGTCAAAGACAGCAGGTTCGCCGTCTGGCGTTTAATGGAAGTCCACCTGCCGAGGCTATCGAACAAGAGCGACATGAAAAGTCGTTTCTCGCACCTCAGACTGGGGGAGGGCAATATGCGCCCCATTCTTGAAGAAAGGAGGAGAGACGTTGAAAAAAGAAAATAAAGCTCAAGTCGTTGCTGATCTTGCGGCGAAACTTGCAAAGAGCAAGTCAACCTTTCTGGCAGATTATCGCGGATTGACAGTTGAACAGGTTAATGCCCTGCGTGGCGCACTCCGGAATAGCGGAGCCGAATACAAAGTTGCCAAGAATACCCTGTTGCGCCTTGCTGCTAAAGGGACAGCTTCTGAATGCCTTAATCCATTGCTGGCAGGTCCGACGGCGATTGCGATCGCATCAGGGGATCCGGTGGCGACAGCCAAGGTCATGGCGGATTTTGCCAAGATCAATGCCAAGTTTGAACTTAAGGGCGGCGCCTTGGATGGTAAGCTTTTGTCGGTCAATGACATCAAGGCGCTGGCAGAATTGCCGAGTCGCGAAGTTCTTCTTGCCCGCATGCTCGGTTCGTTCAGTGCCCCGGCGACGAATTTCGTTGGTGTCCTTGCTGCTGTGCCGCGTGCGTTTGTTCAGGTCCTTGCCGCATACAAAGACCAAAAAGCAGCCTGACAATCAGGCTCATAATTACTCAATTTTTCGCGAAAAGCGCATAGAGGAGACTACAAGTCATGTCAATTACTAAAGAGCAGGTTGTTGAATTTATCGAAAAGATGTCCGTCCTTGAGCTCGCCGAGCTGGTTAAAGAACTTGAAGCCAAATTCGGCGTCTCTGCCGCTGCCCCGGCTGTTGCCGCTGCTGCCCCGGCCGCTGCCGCTGCTGCAGTTGAGGAGAAGGACGAGTTTGACGTCATTCTAACTGATTCCGGCGACAAGAAGATCAACGTTATCAAAGTTGTTCGCGCTGTAACCGGTCTTGGCCTCAAAGAAGCTAAGGATCTGGTTGATGGTGCCCCCCAGACTGTCAAAGCCGGCGTTAGCAAGGCCGAAGCCGCTGAACTCAAGAAGCAGCTTGAGGAAGCCGGCGCCAAGGTTGAGCTCAAATAGGTCCCTGCCGAATGGTTCAATTCCTAGCCAAGGTCGCCCGGCGCGACCTTGGCTATTCTACTTTCGTCACCACAAGGAGTCATCATGGCTTATTCGATCGCGAATAACCAGCTTCTGAGGAAACACTTCGCCTTAAGCAAAAAGATCATCGATATCCCAAACCTCATCGATATCCAGAAGAATTCGTATAAACGTTTTCTTCAGGCGGAACTTCCTCCCTCCGCGAGGCAGATCATCGGTCTCGAAGCGGTTTTCCGGTCGGTCTTTCCGATCCGTGACTTCACCGATAGTTGTTCTCTCGAATATGTGTCGTACACGCTCGGTACACCGAAATATGACGTTGAGGAGTGCCATCAGCGCGGCATGACCTTTGCCTCTCCGGTCAAGGTCCGCGTCCGCCTGGTCTCCTGGGATGTCGACAAGGAATCCGGAGTTCAATCGATTCGTGACATCAAGGAACAGGAGGTCTACTTTGGCGAGATTCCCTTGATGACCGATAATGGTACTTTTATCATTAACGGTACTGAGCGGGTCATAGTCAGTCAGTTGCACCGCTCTCCGGGGGTCTTTTTCGACCACGACAAAGGAAAAACCCATTCGAGCGGGAAAATTCTTTACAGTGCCCGGATTATCCCTTACCGCGGGTCCTGGCTCGATTTTGATTTTGACCACAAGGATATCCTCTGGGTACGGATCGACCGGCGTCGCAAGCTGCCGGCCACGGTACTGCTCAAAGCACTTGGTTATTCGACCGAAGAGCTCTTGAATTATTATTATAATACGGAGACTCTGCTCTTTGAGGGAGATGTCTATCGCAAGCGCGTCAACATTGAACTCCTTGCCGGCCAGCGCTCCGCTGCTGATGTCGTTGCCAGTGATGGTGAAGTCATCGTCAAAGCGAACCGCAAGTTTACCAAAGCAGCGATCAAGAAACTCGCTGAAAAGGGCATCGAGATCATTGATATTGATGAAAATGAAGTCCTGGGTAAAATTGCTTCCACCGATATTGCCGATCCGGCGACCGGCGAGCTTCTGCTGGAGTGTAACCAGGAGATTACCGCCGATAAACTTGCCCGCATCCGCGCCAGCGAAATCCGCGAGATCAAGGTTCTCTTTATCGACAATCTCTATGTCGGTTCATATCTGCGTGAAACATTGCTGCAGGACCGCATCGATTCCCCGGAAAATGCGATTATCGAGATTTATCGTCGCCTTCGTCCCGGTGATCCCCCGACCGTCCGAAGTGCAACGACACTTTTTGAAAGCCTCTTTTTCAACGCCGAGCGTTATGATCTCTCTCCAGTCGGGCGACTCAAGATCAATTACAAACTTGGACTGGCGACGCCGCTAGATCATACGACACTGACCAAGGAGGATATTCTCCAGGTTGTGCGTTATCTGATCGATTTGCGCAACGGTAAGGGGACGATCGACGACATCGATCATCTCGGTAACCGGCGGGTACGGGCAGTCGGTGAGTTGCTGGAGAATCAGTATCGGGTCGGCCTTGTACGTATGGAGCGCGCGATCAAAGAGCGCATGAGCTTACAGGACATCGATAGCTTGATGCCGCACGATTTGATCAACTCCAAGCCTGTCTCGGCGGTTGTCAAAGAATTTTTTGGCTCATCGCAACTTTCTCAGTTTATGGATCAGACTAATCCGCTTTCTGAGATTACGCACAAGCGGCGTCTTTCGGCTCTCGGACCTGGCGGTCTGACCCGTGAGCGTGCCGGCTTTGAGGTACGTGACGTCCATCCGACCCACTATGGACGTGTCTGTCCGATTGAGACTCCAGAGGGACCGAATATCGGCCTGATAGCATCACTCTCGACTTATGCCCGTATCAACGAGCATGGTTTTGTCGAGACTCCCTATCGCATTGTCCGTGACGGTGTTGTGACCACTGAAATTCGTTACTTCTCTGCTCTGGAGGAAGAAGGCCATGCGATTGCGCAGGCCAATGCTTCGCTCAATGAAGATAGCACCTTTGTCAATGAGCTTGTTAACGTCCGTAATACCGGGGAGTTCATGCTCATCGACCGTGCAGAGGTTGAGCTCATGGACGTTTCGCCGAAGCAGTTGGTCTCGGTGGCCGCGTCTCTGATTCCGTTCCTCGAAAATGACGATGCCAACCGCGCCCTGATGGGTTCGAACATGCAACGTCAGGCTGTACCGTTATTGCGCGCCGATGCTCCTCTGGTCGGTACCGGCATGGAGCGGATTGTTGCCCATGACTCCGGTGCTGCGGTGGTTGCCCGGCATAATGGTGTCGTTGAAAGCGTCGATGCTGCTCGCGTTGTTGTCAAAATCGATGAAAATGAAGTCGATGAGATGGGGACCGGTGTCGATATCTATAACTTGATCAAATTTATCCGTTCCAACCAGAATACCTGCCTCAACCAGCATCCGATCGTCAAGGTCGGGGACAAGGTTCGGCGTGGCGAGATCATTGCCGATGGTCCTTCGACACAGTGGGGGGAGCTGGCTCTTGGTCAGAATGTGGTCGTCGCGTTTATGCCGTGGGAAGGATATAACTTTGAGGATTCAATCCTCATCTCCGAGAGGCTTCTGCAAGAGGATCGTTATACCTCCATTCATATCGAAGAATTTGAATGCGTGGCGCGGGACACAAAGCTGGGCAAGGAGGAGATCACCGCTGATATTCCCAACCTCGGCGAAGATGCTTTGGCCGATCTCGACGAAAGCGGAATTATTCGTATCGGTGCAGAAGTGCTGCCGGGTGATATCCTGGTCGGCAAGATTACGCCGAAAGGAGAGACGCAACTCTCTCCCGAGGAAAAGCTTTTGCGTGCAATCTTTGGAGAAAAGGCCGGCGATGTCCGCGATACTTCATTGCGCGTTCCTCCAGGGGTTGAAGGTGTTGTCATCGGCGCCCGAATCTTCTCACGCAAAGGTGCAGACAAAGATAGCCGTACTGATTCGATCGAAAGGGCTGAAATAGAGAAGTTGCTCAAGGATCAGGACGATGAAGTACGCATCATCCGTACTTCATCGAAAAACAAGTTGGCGGCTCTTCTTGACGGGCAGACAGTAGCCAACTCAATTGTGACCCAAGATGGTCAGACTATTATTGGTAAAGGGAAAAAGATTACAGCCACCGCCCTTGAAATGCTCCCTTTCCGGCAATGGCGTGAACTTTCTCTGCTCAATGCAGAAGAGATTGAGGAAAAGGTTCTGCATCTTCTTGCTCGTTTGGCGGAACGCGAAGATCTGATCCGTAATGTCTTCAGCGATAAGATTGAAAAGCTCAAGCGTGGCGATGATCTCCCTCCAGGGGTGATCAAGATGGTCAAAGTATATATTGCCATCAAAAGAAAACTCTCGGTTGGTGACAAGATGGCCGGTCGTCACGGTAACAAGGGTGTGCTTTCCCGTATTCTTCCCGTGGAGGATATGCCGTATATGGTTGATGGTACTCCGGTGGAGATCGTTCTTAATCCACTTGGCGTCCCTTCCCGCATGAATGTCGGGCAGATTCTTGAGGTCCATCTCGGCATGGCGGCCCGCGGTCTCGGTTTGCAAATCCAGAACTATATGGATGAACACTACCACCCGGACAAGTTGCGGGAGCAGATCAAGAGTTCTTATGGCCAGGAGGAAATGACCGACTTCATAGATACACTCGATGATGACGACATCCTGACTCTGGCAAAGCGCTTGGCAAAAGGTGTTCCTATGGCCTCTCCGGTCTTTGAAGGGGTCAATGAAGAACAGATGAAGAATGAGATGGTCAAAGCCGGTATGCCGGAAAGCGGTCAGATGACCCTTTACAACGGCAAGACAGGCGAAGCCTTTAAAGAGAAGGTTACAGTCGGGATTATGTACATCCTTAAACTGCACCATCTCGTCGATGACAAGATACACGCCCGTTCGATCGGCCCTTACAGCCTGGTCACCCAGCAACCTCTCGGTGGCAAGGCTCAGTTCGGTGGACAGCGACTTGGGGAGATGGAGGTATGGGCCCTCGAAGCTTATGGTGCGGCCCATGCACTGCAAGAGTTCCTTACCGTCAAGTCTGATGACGTAGCGGGGAGAACCAGGATATATGAGGCGATCGTCAAGGGGAAACATACTCTTGAAGCCGGCCTTCCTGAATCATTCAACGTCTTAATCAAGGAACTCCAGTCACTCTGCCTCGATGTCGAGTTGCTCGAGGAAGAGGAATAAGTGCGCTTTGTCTCTGCTGATTACACTGGTTAGGTGCGATCAGCAGGGACAAACGTTTTGACACGTATAAAAACAACCAACCATCCCACAAGGAGGATGCCTTGGAAGATATCTACAGTCTCTTTGAACGCCCGAAGGATCCGTTAAGTTTTAACTCTATTCGTCTCTCGCTCTCCTCGCCGGAGAAGATACACGAGCGTTCCTTCGGAGAAGTGAAAAAACCGGAGACGATTAATTATCGGACCTTCAAGCCGGAACGCGATGGGCTCTTTTGCGCTAAAATTTTTGGTCCAACCAAAGATTACGAGTGCAATTGTGGTAAATACAAGCGAATGAAACATCGCGGTATTGTCTGTGAAAAGTGCGGTGTTGAGGTTATTCCGAGCAAGGTTCGGCGTGAGCGCCTCGGGCATATTGATCTGGCTTGCCCGGTCGCTCATATCTGGTTTTTGAAGTCGCTGCCGAGTCGTATTGGCACTCTTCTGGATATGACGCTGAAAGAGTTGGAGAAAATTCTTTATTTCGATGCCTATGTTGTCATTGACAAAGGCGATACCTCCTTGATCAAGGGACAGTGCCTCTCTGAAGAGAAGTATGTCGAAATGATGGATGAGTTTGCTGGTCAGTTTACGGCCGGCATGGGGGCGGAAGCGATCCGTGATTTGCTCAGTGGTCTGGATCTCGAAGGTCTTGGTATTTCTCTGCGGCAGGAAATGCGCGAAGCGGTGAGCGAAGCAAAGCGGAAAAAAGTTTCCAAGCGCCTCAAGGTAGTTGAAGCTTTTCGTGAGAGCGGTAATCGTCCGGAATGGATGATTCTGGAAGTCCTCCCGGTTCTCCCCCCGGAGTTGCGTCCTTTGGTCCCTCTTGACGGTGGACGCTTTGCCACGAGCGACCTGAACGACCTTTACCGCCGCGTCATTAACCGTAATAACCGCTTGAAGCGACTCCTCGAATTGCGCGCGCCTGAAGTTATCATCCGGAATGAAAAGAGGATGTTGCAGGAAGCCGTTGATGCCCTCTTTGATAATGGACGGCGGGGACGGGCGATTACCGGACCGAACAAGCGTCCTCTGAAATCGCTCTCCGACATGCTCAAAGGGAAGGGTGGCCGTTTCCGCCAGAACCTTCTCGGCAAGCGCGTCGATTATTCCGGTCGCTCAGTTATCGTGGTCGGTCCGGAACTGAAACTGCATCAGTGCGGCCTGCCGAAGAAGATGGCTCTGGAACTTTTTAAACCGTTTATCTATAACAAACTCGAAGAGCGTGGTCATTGCACTACGATCAAGAGCGCCAAGAAGATGGTGGAGAAGGAAAAGCCGGAGGTCTGGGACGTCCTTGATGAAGTTATCAAGGAACATCCTGTCATGCTCAACCGCGCACCAACTCTGCATCGTCTCGGCATTCAGGCTTTCGAGCCGATTCTGATCGAGGGCAAAGCGATCCAGTTGCACCCCTTGGTCTGTACTGCCTTCAACGCGGACTTTGACGGTGACCAGATGGCAGTTCATCTGCCTCTGTCGATTGAGAGCCAGATTGAGGCTCGCGTCTTGATGATGTCGACGAACAATATCCTTTCTCCCGCCAACGGCAAGCCGATCATTGTGCCGTCGCAAGATATGGTTCTCGGGATCTATTACATGACCCGCGAACGGCCTTTTACTAAAGGGTCGGGAAAGATCTTTTCCTCTCCTGAAGAAGTGCGCATTGCTTATGACGCCGGGGAAGCCGATCTCCAGGCCAAGATAAAGGTTCGTCTTGTTCCGGCCTTTGGTACGCCGCAAGAGATAGTTGAAACGACTGTCGGCCGTGTGTTGTTAAGTGAAATTCTCCCGGTGCAAATTCCCTTCATGCATGTGAATCGGGTCATGACCAAGAAACATGTTGCCGATCTTATCGACATTTGTTTCCGGCTTGCCGGAAACAAAGAGACAGTCATTCTTGCCGATCGCCTGAAAGACACCGGCTATCGTTTTTCCACGATTTCTGGTATCTCGATCTGTCTTGATGATATGGTCATTCCGGCTGGGAAGGAAGAGCGGATCACTGCCGCCGTCACCGAGGTGAAGGAGATTCAGTCGCAATATACCGAAGGTCTGATCACCGACGGCGAACGTTACAATAAGGTCATCGATATTTGGGCAAAATGTACGGAAGACATTGCACAGACGATGTTGGGCAATCTTTCCGTCGACGAACTTGTCGATCCGGTCAGTGGTGAGACAGTTAAAACTACATCCTTCAACGCAATTCACATGATGGCGGATTCGGGGGCGCGCGGTAGCGCTCAGCAGATCCGGCAGCTCGCCGGTATGCGCGGCTTGATGGCTAAGCCGTCCGGAGAGATTATCGAAACCCCGATTACGGCAAACTTCCGTGAAGGTTTGACGGTTTTGCAGTACTTCATCTCCACGCACGGTGCCCGTAAAGGCTTGGCCGATACAGCACTTAAAACGGCAAACTCAGGCTATCTGACCCGTCGTCTGGTCGATGTTGCTCAGGATGCCATTATCAGTGAAAGCGACTGTGGTACCTTCGACGGTATTCTTGTTTCTTCGCTCACTGAGGGCGGAGAGGTTATCGAGCCGCTGGGGGATCGTATTCTCGGGCGTGCCGCCCTTGATGATGTTCACGATCCGGTCACCGGCGCTATCCTGGTCGAAGCTAATCAGGAGATCGACGAAGACCTGGTCAGCCGCATTGATGAGGCCGGCATCGAGAAGCTTAAAATTCGTTCGGTCCTTTCCTGTCAAAGTCGTCGCGGTATCTGCGCCACTTGCTATGGTCGTGACCTGGCGCGTGGACATATGGTTAACCTTGGAGAAGCTGTCGGCGTCATTGCCGCACAATCCATTGGTGAGCCGGGTACTCAGTTAACGATGCGTACCTTCCATATCGGCGGCACGGCATCACGGCGCGCCGAGCAGACTTCTCTGGAAACTCGTTTTGAGGGCAAAGTTAAGTTTATCAACCTCAATACAGTTGTCGATGCTCAGGGTTATTTTGTCGTTATGAATCGTAATGGTGAAGTGGCCATTGTCGATGAGACAGGTCGTGAGCGTGAGCGCTATGGGCTGGTTTATGGCGCCCGTCTGCGTGTCGGTCCCGAAGGTGAAGTGAAAGCGGGAATGCTCCTTGCTGAATGGGATCCGTACACCATGCCTATCCTTACGGAGGTTGCTGGACAGGTTAAGTTCGGCGATATCGTCGAGGGTGTAACGATGGAAGAACAGCTCGACGAGGTCACCGGTTTATCACGTAAGGTCATTATCGAATCGAAGGACGCGGATAGGCGTCCCCGTATTACTCTCAAAGATGCCGAGGGTAAGACCCTGCGGCTTTCAAATGGTGCTCCTGCTCGTTATATGCTTCCGGTCGGCGTCAATATCGTTATCTCTGACGATATAACTGTCGGCGCCGGGGATGTCCTTGCTAAAATTCCCCGTGAAACGACGAAGACTAAAGATATCACCGGGGGTCTGCCGCGTGTTGCTGAACTCTTCGAAGCGCGTAAGCCCAAAGAGTTTGCAATTATATCCGAGATTGATGGTGTCGTTTCTTATGGAAAAGATGCCAAGGGGAAGCGCAAGGTTGTCGTGACCCCTGAGGTTGGTGAGCCGAAAGAATATCTGATTCCCAAAGGGAAACACATCAGTATTCACGAAGGGGATGTCGTTCGCGCTGGAGAAGCGCTGATGGACGGCTCTTCAAATCCACATGACATCTTGCGCGTCCTGGGTGAAAAAGAACTCGCCAAGTATCTGGTCGATGAGGTCCAGGAAGTTTATCGCCTGCAAGGCGTCAAGATTAATGATAAACACATTGAAGTTATTGTCCGCCAAATGTTACGGCGCGTGCGCATCAAAGAGGTAGGAGACAGCAAATTCCTCCTTGACGATCAGATTGAGCGTTGGGAATTTGAAAATGAGAATGATCGGGTCATGGCCAAAGGTGGTCAACCAGCTGTTGGCGAGCCGCTGATGCTCGGCATCACCAAGGCATCGCTCTCGACAGAGTCCTTTATCTCTGCTGCTTCTTTCCAGGAGACAACCAAGGTCTTGACTCAGGCGTCGATTGAAGGTAAAACAGACGCCCTGCGCGGGCTCAAGGAGAATGTCATCATGGGACGTCTTGTCCCGGCGGGTACCGGCGTCTCCAAGTACCGCGGTGCGAAGTTGCTTATCGAGGAGCCGGAAGAGCTTCCTGAGCCACCGGAAGAAGAGATTTTTGAGGACTACGTGGAAGAAGTTGAAGTGTCAGAGGTTGAAGATTTGCCTTTGGAATAATAAAATGAGCTGTCACGAAAAAAGCGCTTGACAAGGACTTGTCAGATTGATAGATTCAGCGGGTTTTCCCCCCAGTAAAACTCGTTCTTTTGAATGGTGAATAAGCAATTCGGGAGTAAGTGATGCCGACAATTAATCAGTTGGTCCGTAAGGGCCGTGTAAGTAAAGTGCAAAAGTCAACGGCGCCGGCGCTGAAGAGTAATCCTCAGAAGCGTGGAGTTTGTGTGCGTGTATATACAACAACACCAAAGAAGCCAAACTCGGCACTGCGTAAGGTTGCCCGTGTGCGTTTGACTAACGGTCTGGTTGTTACCTCGTATATTCCGGGCGTGGGTCATAATCTTCAGGAACACTCTGTTGTTTTGATCCGTGGCGGCCGCGTAAAAGACCTTCCGGGCGTACGTTACCATATTGTTCGCGGATCGCTCGATTTGGCCGGAGTCAAGGGCCGCATGAAGAGTCGTTCCAAGTATGGGGCCAAGCGGCCAAAGTAGCGCAGACTTTAGAGTGGATTTTGAGAGGACGTTATGCCGAGAAGAAGAGAAATTGCCAAGCGCGTGATTCTGCCTGACCCCAAGTATAATGACCGTTTGGTTGCAAAGTTTATGAATGTAATCATGTTCGGTGGCAAGAAGAGTACGGCTGAGGGTATTGTTTACGGAGCTCTTGACCTTGTGGCGGCAAAGATATCGGATAATCCTCTGGATGCCTTCAAAAAAGCTCTGGAGAATGTTCGTCCGGTTGTCGAAGTTCGGTCGCGTCGTGTCGGCGGTTCTACCTATCAGGTGCCGGTTGAAGTGCGTCAAGAGCGTCGTAACGCGCTGGCGATTCGCTGGATTATGATTTATGCGCGCGCCCGTGGCGAAAAGACTATGGCAGAGCGTCTTGCTGGTGAAATTCTTGATGCGTCGAATAATCGCGGCGCGGCTATCAAGAAGAAGGAAGATACTCACCGCATGGCAGAAGCCAATAAAGCCTTTGCTCACTACCGCTGGTAATTGTAGTACTAGCTTGAAGGGATAGAACAGTGCCACGTCAAGTATCACTTGCTATGACTCGTAATATCGGGATTATGGCGCATATCGATGCCGGCAAGACCACAACGACTGAGCGGATTCTCTATTATACGGGGGTGTCGCACAAAATCGGTGAAGTTCATGATGGTGCTGCTACCATGGACTGGATGGAGCAGGAGCAGGAGCGTGGAATAACAATTACATCTGCTGCTACAACTTGTATCTGGAAAGATTACCGCATCAATATCATTGATACCCCTGGACATGTTGACTTCACTATTGAAGTTGAGCGCTCTTTGCGTGTTCTGGACGGAGCTGTCGCAGTCTTTTGTTCGGTTGGTGGTGTGGAGCCTCAATCTGAGACTGTCTGGCGCCAGGCCGATAAATATGGAGTTCCCCGGATTGCATTCATCAACAAGATGGATCGCATCGGCGCCGATTTTACTCGTGGCGTAGAGATGATGCGTGATCGTCTTCGTGCAAATCCTCTCCCTATTCAGATTCCCATTGGTAAAGAAGAAAAGTTCAAGGGCGTCATCGATCTCGTTGAAATGAAAGCAATCACCTGGAACGATGAGTCTCTGGGTGCAACGTTCGATATAGCTGAGATCCCTGCCGATCTTCTTGGCGAGGCAGAAGCCGCGCGCATGGCCATGATTGAAGAAATCAGCAGCCATGACGATGATTTGATGGAGAAGTACCTGCTTGGCGAAGAGTTGACGGTCGAAGAGATTAAGTCGGGTATTCGCCGCGCGACAACTGCTCTGAAGATTAATCCGGTACTTTGCGGCTCGGCTTTTAAAAATAAGGGTGTACAGCATTTGCTGGACGCTGTCATTGACTATATGCCTTCGCCGACTGATGTGCCGGCAATTGCAGGGATAAACCCGGACAATGGTGAAGCGCTGACACGTCCTGCGGATGACAGCGGTCCTTTCTCTGCGTTGGCTTTCAAGATCATGACGGACCCATTTGTTGGTCAGCTTACTTTTTTCCGCGTCTATTCAGGGGTTGCTGAGTCTGGTACAGCAGTTCTTAATGCAAGTAAGGATAAGCGGGAGCGATTTGGTCGCATCCTGAAGATGCACGCAAATAAGCGCGAAGAAATCAAAAAAGTCTATTCGGGAGATATCGCCGCGGCTGTCGGGATGAAATATACCACGACCGGTGACACTCTCTGTGATGAAAAGACCCCGTGTCTGCTGGAGAAAATGGAGTTTCCTGAGCCGGTTATCAGTATTGCCGTCGAACCGAAAACCAAGGCAGACCAGGAAAAGATGGGCGTTGCGCTCGGCAAGTTGGCACATGAAGACCCTTCGTTGCGCGTTCATACTGATGAAGAGACTGGTCAAACTATTCTCGCAGGAATGGGCGAACTTCATCTCGAGATCATTATTGATCGTATGTTTCGCGAGTTTAAGGTGGCTGCAAATATTGGTTCTCCGCAGGTTGCGTATCGCGAGACCATTACTAAGAAGGTTGAGCAGCAGGGTAAGTTTGTCCGTCAGTCCGGTGGCCGCGGCCAATACGGTGATTGCTGGATTCGCATAGAACCTCTTGAGCCTGGATCTGGCTTTGTGTTTGTTGATGAAGTCAAAGGTGGTGTTATTCCCAAGGAATATATCCCTGCCGTCGGAAAAGGTGCTGAAGAAGCTGCTACCAATGGAATAATCGCCGGATACCCGATTGTCGATGTTAAGGTGACCTGTTTTGACGGTTCCTACCATGATGTTGACTCGTCAGAGATGGCCTTTAAAATTGCCGGTTCAATGGGCTTTAAAGAGGGCGCTGCAAAAGCAGGTCCGGTCCTTCTTGAGCCGATTATGAAGGTCGAAGTTGTTGCACCCGATGATTATATGGGCGATGTCATGGGCGACTTGAGTAGCCGCCGTGGACGAATTATGGGCATGGAATCCCGTGGCGGCGCTCAAGTAATTAATGCGCATGTTCCTCTCGCAAATATGTTCGGATACGCAACGGATATGCGCAGTGCAACGCAAGGCCGCGCTACCTATTCAATGCACTTTGATCACTATGAGCAAGTTCCTAAAGCGATTGCAGAAGAGATTGTTGCTAAAGTCAAAGGTTAAGTCAAAAAGGAGATAACGGTCATGGGCAAAGCAAAATTTGAAAGAAACAAACCACACGTCAATGTTGGCACGATCGGTCACGTAGACCACGGGAAGACAACTCTGACGGCAGCAATCACCAAAGTTATG
>PHAV01000029.1 GCA_002841765.1 Deltaproteobacteria bacterium HGW-Deltaproteobacteria-4
TGGAAATCGGCACTCAATCAGTTTACGATCATCTTCGGCGACAGGATGCCGACTTATTAACCGACAAACCCATTTACACAAAATCCTTTACAGGCCCAAACCTGGTAATCATCATGGTTCACCTTGCCATCTGGTTTTTTGTGTCGTTTTTCTGCGGCATCATGGCCGTTGATCAACTCGACACTATCAGAATCGGTGGTTTTCCCCTCGGATTCTGGATCGCCAATCAAGGGTCGATCATCACCTTTGTTATTTTGATCTGGACCTATGTCGGGATGATGAACAGGCTCGACATCAAGTATGACGTGCACGAAGGGTAGTCACCCGGCAGGCCGCAGGATGACAACGAAAATTCGCTAACTTTATGAGGTGAAAATATGAGTATTCTGACTTGGACATGGATTCTTACGGGATTGAGCTTTGCCCTGTACATCTACATCGCTTATGCTTGCCGGGCTAAGTCCACCGGCGACTTCTATGCGGCCGAGCAATCGGTGCCGGCAGTCTTGAACGGTATGGCGACCGGTGCTGACTGGATGTCGGCCGCCTCCTTTATCTCGATGGCCGGTTTGATCTCCTTTATGGGCCGTGACGGCTCCTTTTACCTGATGGGCTGGACTGGCGGCTATGTTTTGCTTGCCATGCTCTTCGGTCCCTATCTGCGTAAATACGGCAAGTACACCATCCCCCAGTTCATGGCCGACCGTTACTACTCCAATACCATCCGCGTTGTCTCGCTGCTGTGCGCCATCTTCGTCTCCTTCACCTACGTTGCCGGCCAGATGCGCGGCGTCGGCGTCGTCTTCTCCCGCTTCATGGGCCTCTCCATCAACATGGGGGTCGTCGTCGGCATGGCGCTGGTCTTCTTCTATGCCACCCTCGGTGGCATGAAAGGGATCACCTACACTCAGGTCGCCCAGTACGTCGTCCTTATCACAGCCTACTTGGTTCCGGCGATCTTTATCTCGATGATGTTCACCGGTAACCCGATCCCTCAGCTCGGCTTCGGCTCGTCGATCACCGCCGAAGGCGCTGCCATACTGGGCGATCCTTCGACCCAGGGGAAATACCTCCTCGATGTCCTCAACGGTATCCAGTCCGATCTTGGTTTTGCTCAATATACCTCCGGCGTTCGCCCACGTATTGACGTCTGGTTCATCACCATGTCGCTGATGATCGGTACCGCCGGTCTGCCACATATTCTTATCCGCTTCTTCACCGTGCCGAAGATGCGTGATGCTCGTTCTTCTGCCGGCTGGGCACTGATCTTCATTGCTCTCCTTTACACCACGGCCCCGGCGATTGCTGTCTTTGCCCGCACCAACTTCGTCAAATCGATCCATAACGTCGAGTATACTAACGCTCCCTCCTGGTTCAAGAACTGGGAAAAGACCAAACTCGTCGCCTGGAAAGACAAGAACGGCGACGGCATCATGCAGATTGCCAAAGGCGCCTGGGATAGTGACAAGAGCACCAACGAAGTCAAGATTGACCAAGACATCATGGTCCTCGCCAACCCGGAGATCGCCAAACTGCCTAACTGGGTCGTCGGCCTGATCGGCGCTGGTGGTCTCGCAGCAGCTCTCTCCACGGCAGCTGGTCTCCTCCTGGTTATTTCCGCCGCTATTTCGCATGACCTGATGAAGGGTATTCTGACTCCTAACATGTCCGAGAGCGCCGAGCTCTGGTGGGCGCGTGGTGCAGCTGGTGTTGCTGTCTGTATCGCCGGTCTCTTCGGTATCTATCCACCGGGCTTTGTCGCTCAGGTCGTCGCCTTTGCCTTCGGTCTGGCGGCTGCCTCCTTCTTTCCCTGTCTCCTCATGGGGATCTTTAACAAGAAGGCGAATAAAGAAGGGGCGATTGCCGGCATGCTCGTCGGTATCATCTTCGTCGCCGCTTACATCAGCTACTTCAAATTCGTTAATCCGGCAGTCAATAATAAAGACGGCTGGTGGTTCGGCATCTCTCCCGAAGGGATCGGCACCGTCGGCGCCGCCCTCAACTTCCTCACCATGTGGGTTGTCGGCAAGTTTACCCCGGAACCGCCCCAGGAGATTCAGGACCTGGTCGGCAGCCTCCGTTATCCGGGCAAACTGGTAGTTCCGCCGTCATCTCATTAAGCTGTAATCTTTCACCTTTGTTCCTTCTGTGAACACTTCCCTCCCCCGCTTCGGGGGAGGGGAATTTTTATAAACCGCCCGCATTTTCTTCTCTATTCATCAGCGCAAGGAGTATGGTATGGATGTCGCCGCATCGACAATGGAGAGCAATGGAAACATGATCGTCAAGATGATTCGCCGCTTTAACGCTGCCATAATTTATTTCATTATGAGCATCAAGCTACGGGCAATCGGTGCGACCCTCCTCGGCAGTTTTGCCGGTTTAAGCCTGACCACCACCATCATCCCGACAGCCTTGACCACGATGCTGGGGATGGACACTTATTTAAGTCGCTGGGGGCTCGGCGGCTTTGCTGTCTACTCAATGATGGCCTGGGCGGTGGGCGGCTGGGCGGCACAAAGAAGCGGCAATAAAATGCTCGGCGCCATCATTCTCGGGATCGTCGGCCTCAGCACCGGTCTGCTCTTTATCGCCGTCGGTCTCGGGACGGAGATGAATCTGCTGGTGACCGGTGGCGGAGCGGGTCTTCTCTACGGCACTGTGGGTGGCCTGATTCTCGCGGATGCACTGCGCAGTCCGCCTGTCGATGAAAACGACCCTGATTCTGCCTCAAGAGGGACAATCGGTGGGATGGGAATCTTCCGCTATTTCAATAAATAGAGCCTCATGTAAGTCCCAAAAATGCCCACGCGGCTCAATAGAAAGAAAACAGAACATCTGCCATGTCTGCATCTGAAATTTTGAAAGACGCCTGCAATATAATATTCCGGAGATTGTCATGCTCACTGCTATCGTCGTCGTCTTTGTCATCGCCTACGCCGCCATCGCTCTCGAACATCCCCTCAAGATCAACAAGAGTGCTTCGGCGCTGATCGGCGCCGGCCTTCTCTGGACGATCTATGCCCTGTCGACTGGCGACCATCATCTCGTCGGAGAGCAGCTCAACGAATCGCTGGCCGCGACAGCACAGATCATCTTCTTCCTCCTTGGGGCCATGACCATTGTTGAAGTGGTTGACGCCCACAACGGCTTTGAAGTCATCACTTCACGGATCAAGACGACCAAACTTTCCACCCTGATGTGGCTGGTCGGTTTTATTACCTTCTTCCTCAGCGCCATCCTTGACAACCTCACCACCACCATCGTCATGGTTTCGCTGATGAAGAAGCTTCTTGACAAGCATGATGATCGTCTTTTCTTTGCCGGCATCATCGTCATTGCCGCCAATGCCGGCGGTGCTTGGACCCCGATTGGCGACGTGACGACGACCATGCTCTGGATCGGCGGCCAGATCACCACTTTGGCGATCATCAAAGGGGTTTTTATCGCCTCGTTGATCAATATGCTGGTACCACTGGCGATCACCAGTTATCTCCTGCGCGGTCGTGAAGTTGTCAGCCCGGCGCGTGAAGTCGAATGTGAAGATTCGGTTGTCACTACCCCCTTTGAACAGAATCTGATGTTTGTCATGGGCTTGGGGATACTCATTGCCGTGCCGATCTTCAAGACCGTCACACATCTCCCTCCCTTTATGGGGATCCTCTTCGGCCTTGGTATCCTTTGGCTGGTCGGCGAATTGCTGCACAGTAAGAAGGAAGAAGAACACAAGGAGCGATTGACGCTGGTGCGGGCCCTGCACCAGATCGATCTGAGCTCTATTGTCTTCTTCGTCGGCATCCTCCTGGCGGTGGCGACCCTTGAACATACCCACATCCTCACGAATATTGCCGGTTGGCTCAATAAAACCGTCGGTCGTGAAGATATCATCGTTGCCATCATCGGTCTTGTCAGTGCTATTGTTGACAACGTACCGCTGGTGGCGGCCTCAATAGGAATGTACAGCCTGGAGCAATATCCGCCCAACAGCTTCCTCTGGGAGTTCATGGCTTACTGTGCCGGGACCGGCGGTTCGATTTTGATAATCGGCTCCGCCGCCGGCGTCGCGGCGATGGGTCTGGAGAAGATCCACTTCTTCTGGTATGTCAAACGGATCAGCGGGCTTGCGTTGGCCGGATACTTCGGCGGTATCGCTGTCTATATTGTGCAGTACCGCCTTCTTCATTAAAAATCAATCTGTTAAAGGTTACTGCCACCCGAAGGGAGGGTTGATCAGCGACAATTAAAACTCCCGCCCGGGAAATATAGTTGACGTCGATCACCCCATGCCACTAAATTTGCAACAGGGGGACGCTATCTATATACACTAGGGCTAAGGCCGTAAGCCCGACAGACTCCTGTTCTTCGTAGAAACCCTGTATTTGAATGACAAGCCAGTGGCACCCGATCAGTTCCTGGCTCCCGGCGTCCGGCGCTACCCCTTCCTGGTCATCGACATCGACGTTGAAACCTACGAAATCCTGGCCGTCACTCCTGTCTCGGGGGATAACGCCTGGGGTTGCTTGCCGATGCCCAATTTCTGAGTTCGGTGGAATGAGTCCGCTGTAGGGCGCAATGCTTGCGCCCGCCTTGTTATCGTCAAACGTCCACCTTGCTCCGGCGATGGCGAAAGGGGAGCAAATAAACCCGTATAACCGAAGCTATATCCATAACCACATACTGATCTTGTCATTCATTAGTAAACATCAGCAGATGCTGAGAAAAATGGATATAGCTATAACTTGCGACATACCCATTTCTCCTTTGCTATGATCCTTTGCGTTGTTATTCTGAAGGAAAATAGACGGGTTAAGTAGTGTTCTTGTATTTGGCATCATTATTGCTGACAGTGATTGCTAGCATCGGTGTCACAAGTTAGCATTTGTTGGCAAATTTCAGGCGACGGAATATTTCCCTTGGCGGTTTCAATGCAGCATCAACATGGCAAATCAATCACTGGCTGGACAGGACTACTGGAAACACTCCGGTATCGCGGGCGGCTGCCTATCGTCATGTTTCTGTTGTCGTTTGCCTTGCTCGGCGATCTGAGTGCCATTGCTGCAGATCTCTCGCACCACTGTTCAGACAACCGCCTGAAGCACGCTGAACTTTTATCGGAAATCAGCGGACAGGAGGTCGCCACCATCCCCTTCGAGAGACGCGAATTTCGCGAATCTTGCGAGCCCGCTAACAGCTCGATTTTTGTCAAGAAGTTACTCAAACTTTCCGATTTTTTAGTACCTGCTCTTAACGCTTATCTTTCGCTAAAACTCATCCCGCCAACCGCAACAACCTCGCATGATAACCTGCATTGCCTGCTACGTTACACCCCACGCCCTCCTCCATTGGCCTGATCAAGTCACTCCCAAAACTACCCAACCACAGTTTAACCACATTGGAATTCTGACCATTTCGTCATCGCGGCACGATTGCGTCCTGCACACTAGGTGTACCTGTTCGCGAAGTGCCTTTGACGGGCTCTCTGGTCAGCAACGGCATTTTTTTCTTCCTCAACCTTTCACCGTGGAGTGAACAACAGATGATGAAATTTCTTGACCACCTAGAAGAATGGCTGGTCGCCTCGCTGATCGCTACCGCGACCATCATTATCTTCATCTCGGTGGCCCACCGTTATGCCAGCGGCCTCGCCATCCCCGGCGTGCAGGACTGGCTCCTCAGCCTCAACATGAGCTGGACCCAGGAGCTCTGCATCTACATGTTCATCTGGATGGCCAAGTTCGGTGCTGCTTATGGAGTGCGCACCGGTATCCACGTCGGCGTCGATGTCTTCATCAACAGCTTGAAAGATAAGGCCCGCGCCAAGTTTGTCGTCATCGGCCTCTCCGGCGGCGCCCTCTTCACCTTTATTATCGGCTCCCTCGGGGCCAAATTCGTTTGGGACGTCGGCATGCGCTTTGCCGTAGCATCGACCTTTGGTTTTGACTGGCCCGATCTCACCGAAGGCCCGGTCTCCCCGGATCTCGAATGGCCGGTCTGGATCTTCTATTCCGCCATCCCCCTCGGCTCCTATCTCATGTGTTTCCGTTTCCTCCAGGTCATCCGCAGCTTCATCCGGACCGGCGAGCTGCCGCATCATGACCACGGCCATGTCGACGGCCTTGATGACGAAATCCCCAAGGATGCCACGGAGGCACTGGAAGCGTACGAAGAGCACAAATTTGACCGTGCAGGAAATTCTGGAGGTAAGTCATGACCGCATTGATAATTTTCGGCCTCCTTGCCGTCCTCATGCTCACCGGCATGCCGATCTCCATCTCCCTCGGTCTGACGGTACTGACCTTCCTCTTCACCATGACCACGGTACCGATCGAGGCAGTGGCACTCAAGCTCTTTACCGGGATTGAGAAGTTCGAGATCATGGCGATCCCCTTCTTTATACTCGCCGGCAACTTCCTCACCCACGGCGGCGTTGCCAAGCGGCGCCGTCGATCGTCATGGTCATCTACGCCGTCTCCACCAACACCTCCATCGGCAAGCTCTTTATCGCCGGCATTATCCCCGGCCTTCTCCTTGCTTCCATCCTCTTGACGGTCACCTGGCTGGTGGCCAAAAAGCGCAACTATCCGCGACTGCCGAAAGCGAGCTGGACGATGCGTCTGCGCTCGATGCGTGAGTGCATGTGGGGTCTCTTTCTGATCGTCGTCGTTATCGGCGGCATCTACAGCGGCATCTTCACCGCTACCGAAGCAGCGGCGATGAGTGCGGTCTACGCCTTTTTCGTTGCCGTCTTTATCTACAAAGATATGAAGCTCAAGGACGTGCCGAAGACTCTCCTGGCGTCGGCGAATATGTCGGCGATGATCCTTTACATCATCACCAATGCCGTGCTCTTTTCCTTCCTCCTTACCTCGGAGCAGATCCCCCAAGAGTTGACCTCCTGGATCACTCACTTGGGCCTCGGCTCTGTCGGCTTTTTGATCATGGTCAACCTGCTCCTCCTAGCAGCCGGCAACTTCATGGAGCCCTCCTCCATCCTCCTCATCACCGCCCCCCTCCTCTTCCCCATGGCGATGCAGCTGGGGATCGACCCGGTCCATCTCGGGATACTCATGACGGTGAACATGGAGATCGGCATGATCACCCCGCCGGTCGGACTCAACCTTTATGTCGCCTCGGGGATTTCCCGTCTCGGCCTGACCGAGACGACCAAGGCCTGCGCGCCGTGGATTCTGGTGATGATGGCTTTCCTGATGCTGATCACCTATGTGCCGGCGATCTCGCTGTGGCTGCCAGGGATCCTTTTTAAGTAATCAACTAGGCAGTTACAAAGTAAACACACACGACGAAGCCCAAAATTCTCTGGGGCTTCGTCGTGTGTGTGTGGTGTAATATGTCAAAAGATAGACGCTAATCAGGTAGTTTTTAATAATTTAAGGCAGTAATGTCCGGTTAGGCATTACAATATGTATTGTCGAGTAAAAAATAGTATAAAAACGACTAGTTATGAAATTTTTCCCTGACAATTCCGGCGACTTGAGGGGCCTCGAATTTTCTATACCAGATTTTAAGGGGTTTACAGAAATGTCACTATTAACTCGTTGTTTCGCACCCGGCTCAATGCTCACCGATCGCCCGATTGTTTTACCCCTTTAAATCGGCTCTCGACCAAGTTCCGGTTCTGGTGGCCCGAGGCAATCGCCCCTTGCTGGCGACATTTGAAGATCAATTGAAGATTGTGACCTACTACCACCCTGAAGAGCATTCTTCGGGTCGGCATCTGCTTCAGGTCTTAGCCCATATTCCAGCTACACTCAGGAATAAATTAAACGGGGTGGCCCGCTATCAAGGCCGCCTAACGGATTAAAGCTTTATATTGGTTTTCAGAGGTGTTTCCTGCTTCGCCATAAACAGCTCAATGCTCTCCCGATTCCTCCTGAACGGGTTATTTCTGCCAGACAACCAGTCCGCCAACTGTTCCGGATCGCGATTCATCTGCTTGCCGAGCTGAATTAAATTGAGGCCGCAGCTCTTTTTGTGTTAGGCAAGTTGACCGATCAGGTCGTCGGGACAGGGGGTGGGATTCGTGCCTAGGAAGGTGATGATCAGTGGTTGATAACGCAGCTCCGGCTCCGTTCCATGCTCCCAATTCCAGACCGAGGAGGTGGTGACACCGATGATTTGAGCGACATCCTTCTGGTGCAGACCGAGTTCAAGGCGGCGTCGCCGGAGGTGATCTGCGAGAGTGGCGGGGGCGGGTAAAAGTTCTAAAATACTGGGAATATTCAGTGGAATTGAGAGGTTGTACCCGAAGCGATTTTCGCTGAAATAGTAGGAAAAGGTACACGCAACGCTGTCCCTG
>PHAV01000030.1:0-2500 GCA_002841765.1 Deltaproteobacteria bacterium HGW-Deltaproteobacteria-4
CAGGATGCGATGAGCCGACATCGAGGTGCCAAACCTCCCCGTCGATGTGAACTCTTGGGGGAGATAAGCCTGTTATCCCCGGAGTACCTTTTATCCGTTGAGCGACGACCCTTCCATACAGAATCGCCGGATCACTAAGACCTGCTTTCGCACCTGCTCGACGTGTCTGTCTTGCAGTCAAGCTCCCTTATGCCTTTGCACTCTACGACTGGTTTCCAATCAGTCTGAGGGAACCTTCGCGCGCCTCCGTTACTCTTTGGGAGGCGACCGCCCCAGTCAAACTACCCACCAGGCAGTGTCCCTGACCCGGATCACGGGTCTAGGTTAGACGCCCAGAACAACAAGGGTGGTATTTCAAGGTTGACTCCACCGAGACTAGCGTCCCAGCTTCATAGTCTCCCACCTATCCTACACATGTTGTCCCGAACGTCACTGCCAAGCTGTAGTAAAGGTTCACGGGGTCTTTCCGTCTTGCCGCGGGTACTCGGCATCTTCACCGAGAATTCAATTTCGCTGAGCCTCTGGTCGAGACAGTGCGGAAGTCGTTACGCCATTCGTGCAGGTCGGAACTTACCCGACAAGGAATTTCGCTACCTTAGGACCGTTATAGTTACGGCCGCCGTTTACCGGGGCTTCGGCACCGGGCAGGCGTCACACCCTATACTTCCTCTTACGAGTTTGCAGAGTGCTGTGTTTTTAGTAAACAGTCGCTACCGCCATTTCTCTGCGACCCCCTTCGGCTTCACGTGCGTATCGCTACACCTGATGGGGGCACACCTTCTCCCGAAGTTACGGTGTTATTTTGCCGAGTTCCTTAACCAGAGTTCTCTCAATCACCTGAGCATTTTCTGCCCGCCCACCTGAGTCGGTTTACGGTACGGTCTCTAGCTACCTGATGCTTAGAGGCTTTTCTTGGAAGCGTGGGATCAATCACTTTATGGGCTTAAAGCCCTCGTCATCACGCCTCAGCGTTTGAATAGAAGAGCGGATTTGCCTACTCTTCCCGCCTACACGCTTAAACCGGGATATCCAATAACCGGCTGACCTACCCTTCTCCGTCCCCCCGTCGCAGTAACTAAAGGTACAGGAATATTAACCTGTTTCCCATCAACTACGCCTTTCGGCCTCGCCTTAGGGACCGACTAACCCTCAGCAGATTACCTTTACTGAGGAAACCTTGGGCTTACGGTGTGCAGGTTTCTCACCCGCATTTTCGCTACTCATGTCAGCATAATCTCTTGTGGTTCCTCCAGCCGTCCTCGCGATCGACCTTCAGCGGTTGCCACAATGCTCCCCTACCACTTGCATCTTTTGATGCAAATCCGCAGCTTCGGTGCCGTGCTTGAGCCCCGTTACATTTTCGGCGCGGGCCCACTTGACCAGTGAGCTATTACGCTTTCTTTAAAGGGTGGCTGCTTCTAAGCCAACCTCCTGGTTGTCTGGGCATTCCCACATCCTTTTCCACTTAGCACGAACTTTGGGACCTTAGCTGGCGATCTGGGCTCTTTCCCTTTCGACAACGGAACTTATCTCCCGCTGTCTGACTCCCGTATAGACGTTTCCGGCATTCGGAGTTTGATTAGGTTTGGTAGTCCGGTAAGACCCCTAGCCCATTCAGTGCTCTACCTCCGGAACGATTCGTACGAGGCTATACCTAAATATATTTCGGGGAGAACCAGCTATTTCCGAGTTTGATTAGCCTTTCACTCCTATCCACACCTCATCCCCTCAATTTTCAACTTAAGTGGGTTCGGGCCTCCACGAGGTGTTACCCTCCTTTCACCCTGGACATGGATAGATCACCCGGTTTCGGGTCTACTCCCAGCAACTCATGCGCCCTATTAAGACTCGCTTTCGCTACGGCTCCACCTAGATCGGCTTAACCTCGCTGCTGAGCGTAACTCGCTGACTCATTATGCAAAAGGCACGCGGTCACCCTGACCGAAGTCATAGGGCTCCCACTGCTTGTAAGCGTACGGTTTCAGGTTCTATTTCACTCTCCTTATCGGAGTTCTTTTCACCTTTCCCTCACGGTACTATGCGCTATCGGTCATTGGGGAGTATTTAGCCTTGGAAGATGGTCCTCCCAGCTTCCCACGGGATTTCTCGTGTCCCGTGGTACTCGGGGTCACCCTAGGGTGAATCAAGGTTTCGCTTACGGGGCTATCACCCACTCTGGCGGTCCTTTCCAGAACCTTCAGCTACCTATCATCAATCCACATGTCGGGGCCCCACAACCCCAGAGTCACCGTAGTCACTCTGGTTTGGGCTAATCCGCGTTCGCTCGCCACTACTTACGGAATCTCAATTGATTTCTTCTCCTGAGGGTACTTAGATGTTTCAGTTCCCCTCGTTCGCCTCGCATGGCTATGTATTCACCATGCGATGACAGGGCATAATCCCTGCCGGGTTTCCCCATTCGGATACCTCCGGATCAAAGCCTGTTAGCGGCTCCCCGAAGCTTTTCGCAGCTTACCACGTCCTTCATCGCCTCCCAATG